>NZ_JAMZAP010000017.1:0-102772 GCF_024181785.1 Vibrio sp. Y42_MX_L11 | reverse complement strand
TTTCCAGCCATTCCTGATCGCTGCGTCGTCGGTGAGCCATGATCTTATCTCCTTATTAGTGAAGATAAGATCATAAGTCTGGTGCCTGGCTAATTGAATGTGTGCTTTGTGGGGCGCTTACTTTGCACCTGCTCATCTGTTAGTTTCAGTTCCATGTTGACTCCTCGCTGTACCAATGGTGTTGCGCATCAATTTAACAATTCTCGATTTCGTATAATAGTGAAATGTTTTAACCTAGCTCAGAGTTGTCCATTTCTGAGTTGGCGGTAGTCTTATTGGTTACATAAAAGCATTTAATACAGCAACTTAGCACCTACGTTCACAAAAAGCACTCTAAAGATCAGTCTCTACAACGATATGTCTATATCAATGAAGTAATCCATGTACGATCTTACCTGCATTTACGAAAACACTACAGCGTTCAGCGAACCATAGATGGACTGAAATTAGCATGCACTATCACTTGATGATCAGAATTTGCATTACTTGTTGGATATAGGGAATGGAATTAGATTTATATACCAAACTCGCAAATGTACATTCCGATTTGGTGGTTACAAAAAAATAGTTAATACAAACACTTAGAATTTTCGTTCACGAAAAACACTATAGTTTGCCCTCTAGGGCATATTCCCAGCGAACATCGGACGAACTGAAATTAGCATTAAAGCGGCATCCTGATCGGGATTTGCATTAAACCAGATCAGGATTTGCATTTTACTGAGCTTAGGGAACTGAATTAGATATATCAAATGCATAAATGTCCAATAGTGTACTAAATCGAACAGGAGCTGCACATTGTGTCCAATTACATGTTATGGCATATTGTACGTTCTGTAAGTCGTCTTCTCGGAAGTGTCAGAGCGTGTATGAGCCACTACATCTTAAATCAAATCCTTTGGACCAATAATCTTATTGCCTTAACTTAAGGAGATGCCATTGAGAATTCTATACCTCGATCTACATGCACTCCTGTATTCAATTGACTACTTGAACAAACACGAAGATGTGTTTGATTCGTTTAAGTCGCAAAAGCCATTTTGCTCCACAGACACCTTTCTACTAAATGTTGAACCCGATAGGTTAGGTGCCCAAAAACTAGCCGCCGCCGCATTCGAAGCTGGCCTTCTCCTATATCCAACTGGCAATAATTACACTAGAGATTTGCTTGTTAAGCACAATGTATTCCCTGATCTCCAATTAGCACCATATGTGGATGTAACGTCGAAGGTGAGACCGGATGATCATGATCCAATCAGGCGCATGTTTGCCCACGCTAATGCACTGGAAGCTGAGTGGTTTGTATGCGGAGATATTGCATCTGATGAACGATTTAAGTCATTTCCGCATCGTTATCTAGTGAGTCGGTTTGATGAAGGTGTCAGTGATGAGCTGATATCAAAGATAATTGCTACTAAGGCTTGATGACATACGTTTAGAGTACTTGTGTTAACAGATGAACAAGAAATGAAATGCCGAATGCTGGGAGCCGCCAAACTCCCGGCTCAGCCCCCAGCGATACTGCAACATCTTTGGGGTTAGTGACACGGTTATTGTAGCCCTTTAATATTAGGTATATTTCTATTACCTATCAAGTACTTCTTGAGCTTTGTCTTGCTGCGCTTTTGTATTTTCGAGATTATCAGACAATGTTTTAACGTTTTGATTAGTTGCTATCCGTTCTGCAATGATGTAATCCATGTACGATCTTACCTACGTTCACAAAAACACTACCCCCTTCAGCGAACCATGGACGAACTGAAATTAGCATTGCCTGTAGAACTTAGGGAACGGAATTAGATATATATCAAACACGCAAATGTCCAGAGACGTGCCTACACGATAAGTCCAAGCATATTTTTGCCCTATTACGTACTGACACCATTTCAGGATTCGGAACTCTATAGAGTGAACCTATGTATGATCTGATTCGAACTTCCACGCCATAGTAATTCAGGATCGTACTTATCTTGCTCAAACTTACCATCAATTAGAACATCTATATGCTCTACTATGGATCTTTGATCTGAAGACAGTTCATCTATGGTATAACCAGTCCACATCCAAATATCTTTATCAGGACATTCCTCTTTCACTCTAACCACCAGTTTATATATGCTCGCAGTGTTTGCAGGGTGTAGAGGGTCACCACCTGATAGTGATAGTCCGCGCCTCTTAATGCGCGTATCTTTAAGGTCTTTGATTATCTGGTCTTCCATCTCTTGGGTAAATGGGTGGCCAGAGTTAGGATTTAACGTTGATTTGTTGTAACAGCCTCGGCAGTTATGTTCGCACCCTGCTACAAACAGGGTGCAACGTGTACCTTCACCATTAACAACATCAACTTGCTGATATTTATGGTAATTCATTAGTTTTTACATGTGTTTAACACGTCTAATAACTTCTTCTTGCTTACCAGAGTTAAATGGTCGAGCGTCAGGAGAACCCAAGTATCCACAAACACGACGTGTAACTGATACCTTTTTAGGATCATGGTTTCCACATTTCGGACAAGTGAAGCCTTTGCTCGTACACTCGAACTCACCTGCAAAACCACACTCGTAACACTCATCAATCGGAGTGTTAGTGCCGTAGTAAGGAACTCGGTCGTAGCTGTAGTCCCATACATTCTCCAGAGCTTCGATATTGCGCTGCATGTTAGGGAACTCGCCGTAACAAATGAAACCACCACTCGCTAGTTCTGGGTATGGCATCTCGAAATCGATCTTGTCGTATGGATTAACTTTCTTCTGCACATCAAGGTGGAAGCTGTTCGTGTAGTAACCTTTGTCCGTAACGCTATCTAGCACACCAAACTCCTTGGTATCTAGTGAGCAGAATCGTGTACACAAGTTTTCAGAAGGTGTGCTGTACAAGCTGTAGCCCCAACCGCTTTGTTCTTTCCAGCCATCAACTTTGTTCTTCAGGAACTTAACGATATCGATACCTTTCTGGCGCAGAACTTCATTATCGAAAATGTGCTCACCATCTTTGGCATATAGTGCGTTGATAGTCTCGTGAATACCGATATAGCCCATCGAAATAGAGGCACGGCCATTCTTGAAGATGTCTAGTACTTCATCATCTGGGTTTAGGCGAACACCTAAAGCACCTTCGGTGTATAGAATCGGTGCTACGCGAGCTTTCACACCACGAAGTCGATCAATACGTGTCTCTAGTGCACGGCGAACAAGTTCAGTACGCTCCTCCAAGATTTCGTAAAACTTAGCTTCGTCACCATTTGCCTCAATAGCAATACGTGGCAGGTTAAGGCTCACTACGCCAAGGTTATTACGTCCTTCATGAACTTCATTGCCATTCTCATCTACGTAACGACCTAGGAAACTACGACAGCCCATTGGGGCCTTAAATGAGCCAGTAACTTCTACAACTTTGTCGTAGTTCAGAATGTCTGGATACATGCGTTTTGAAGCACATTCTAGAGCAAGTTCCTTAATATCGTAGTTTGGATCTTCTTTCTTAAGGTTGATGCCATCTTTGATTGTGAACAACAGTTTAGGGAAAACCGCAGTCTTCTTGTTTTTACCTAATCCCTTTATTCTATTCTGGAAAATAGACTTTTGAATGAGTTTAGATTCCCAGCTTGTCCCTAGACCAAGGTTCACACTCAAGAACGGGGTCTGCCCATTACTTGAGAAAAGCGTATTGATCTCGTACTCAAGAGATTGGAATGCATCATAGACCTCTTTCTCTGTAAGTTTACGCGCATAAGCCTCAGGGTTCGGCACATCCCACTCTTTTGCCGTAGCAAGGTGCTTCTCATGACTTGCTGTAACGTAAGGTGCTAGTACCTCATCTAGTCGGTTCAATGTAGTGCCACCATAAGTATGGCTAGCTACTTGCGCTACTATTTGGGCAGTAACAGCTGTAGCTGTTTGGATTGACTTAGGTGTGTCGATTTCTGCGTTACCCATGCGGAAACCGTTCTTCAGCATGTTCTCTAGATCTACAATCATGCAGTTGAACATCGGGAAGAATGGAGAGTAATCCAGATCATGATAATGGATTTCACCATTCTCATGTGCTTGAACGATGTCACGCGGTAGCATGTGGTGCTTTGCGTAGTGCTTAGAGATGATACCTGCAAGAAGATCGCGCTGTGTCGGAATTACTTTGCTGTCCTTATTTGCATTTTCATTCAGTAGGTCAGCGTTGCTTTGCTCTACCAAACCAGAAATTTCAGCACTTAATGCACTTGCTTTTTCACGTTGTATATCACGGTCATGGCGATACTCAATGTAAGCACGAGCCACATCTTCATCGACATGCATTAGTTCTTTTTCTACTAGAGACTGGATCTCACAAATCTCAATCTCGGTTCTGCCATTCATCTTCTCGCATACGTTAGCGGCAACAATATCGCCAAGTTCGCGCTTAGGGCAGTTGATGCTTTCTGCTGCTGATTGAACAGCATTCTTAATTAGTTGAGCGTTAAAGGTTGCTTTTGCACCGTCACGTTTAACCACAACTGCTGATTCGTGTTGCTTCATAATCATGTTCATTTCTCCTTATAGTTTTAGTTTTTAAGCTGCAATTTGAAAGGCTTGTTTTTGAAGGTTTTGCTTTTTCGCAAACTCACGAGAGCACTCTCGTGAAAAAACAGCCAATTCAGCTAGGTGAAATGAATTCTGTAGTGCCATTGAACCAGCTAGTTTAGAGGCTTGTAGTGCAAGTGAGAAGTGTCCTTGAGAGAAACAGTACGCACACACACATAGAAGTTTCATAAAGTTCTTTACTACATAATGCCCATTCGCCGTGTGTAGTGTGTTTACTTCGTATTCAAGAGATTGGAATGCGTCGTAACACTCTTTCTCTGTGCGCGCTTTAGCAAACTCTTCTGGCTCAGCAATGTTCCACTCTTTCGCGATTTCTAAATGCTTTTCATAGCTCGTGATGACGTAAGGTTCTAGCACTTCGTCAATACGGTTGATGGTCGTACCGCCATAAATATGGCTAGCTACTTGCGCAATAATTTGCGCTGTTACTGCGGTCGCAGTTGAAATCGATTTAGGCGTATCGATTTCTGCATTACCCATCTTGAAGCCGTGCGTTAGCATGCCTTTCAAATCGATAAGCATACAGTTAAACATTGGGAAGAATGGCGCGTAATCCAGATCGTGGTAGTGAATGTCACCCACTTCGTGTGCTTGAACCACATCACGAGGCAGGATGTGCGTTTTCGCGTAGTGCTTCGCCACGATACCCGCTAAAAGGTCACGCTGAGTTGGGATAACTTTGCCGTCTTTGTTCGCGTTTTCGTTGATCAAATCAAGGTTACTTTCTTCAATCAAGCCTTCGATTTCACGAGTTAGTGCACTTTGCTTTTCACGCGCGATGTCGCGGTCATGGCGATATTCAATGTAAGAACGTGCTAGGGCTTTGTAAGGACCTTGCATGAGCTCATTCTCGACTAAGTCTTGAATCTCATGGATGTGAACTTCATCGTGATCTTTTAGCTGTAACTCGACAGCAAGAGCGACATTAAGAGCATAAATGGCGACATCTTTATCTTTGTTTTCCGCTGCCGCTTCAACTGCTGCTTGGATACGATCCCTGTTGAACGGAGCTCTTGAGCCGTCACGCTTGATTACGATTGGTTTCACTTTCTTCTCCTTACCCCAGCATACTCACAGAGTTATCCACAAACACACTATATGGGGTTATTTTTTATTCTGCTAACACAATATATTGTGGCGTATTTAACGAAAAGCACCACTTGAAAACATTGATTTTGATCAATAAAGATCGGCTAGCGGACAAGAACAAATCGATCTTATTGGTACTGATCTCAGTTGAGAAGAAAACCATGAAAATTGCAAAATTGGTACGAAATCTACTTGCTTTTTTTAGAGCGCTTATAGGATAAAGGTTGGAAAGGAATACGCTAAAATCCAGGAGTGAAACAAGCCAATATGCGATCACTATTTGTTACTGCCTTATTAATTTTTAGTTCAACGTCACTTGCTCAAAACTCCATCAACTTAACCAGTTGGAATATAGAATGGCTGTCTATAAATGGAGGTAAGGTTTCTAGAACCAGTGACGATTTCGTCAAACTCAATCAATATGTGGATAAAACTCAAGCCGACATCATCGCCTTTCAAGAGGTCGACTCCAAAGCCGCCGTTCAAAAAGCCGTAGGCGATGGCTACGCGATTTACCTCTCTGATCGAGCTCAATCAAACAATAAGCACCTTCAGTTTTCTGATACCAACCAGTACACCGGTTTTGCTGTGCGCAAAGACATTGAAGTGTCTGATCCAGCAGACTTCTCAATCACGCGTGGTAATAGCAAGTTGCGCTTTGCCAGCTACATCGTCGTTAACCAAAACCAAAAGGACGAGCTTCACCTGCTCTCTGTGCATTTAAAAGCAGGATGCAGCGGAGCATATAAAAACAACCGCAATTGCCAAACACTGAGCCAACAAGGAGAAGCACTTGCGAAATGGATGAGCGAGAGAGAAAAGAAAAAGCAGCAGTACGCCGTAATGGGCGATTTCAATCACAACTTGTCGTATCAACGTGATTGGCTGTGGGCGATCATGACGCTTGGTAACGATGCACAATTGGTAACGCGAGATACCAAAGCCGATTGCAAGGTTCGCTCAAATAAGACCCCAAGAAAAACACACCAATTCCGCTCTTTGATTGATCACATTATTGTTAGCCCGCAAATAAAAGCGAAAAACGCGCATCAAACTCTGTTCAGCTCACAAGATGTTTTGGATTACAAACTGAGTGACCATTGTCCTGTAAACACAACGGTAACGCTTAACTGAACGAACAAAGTAGCCCAGCATCATGCTGGGCTACTTTATGTTGTTACCTGTTAGATAGACGTTTGATTGGTTAACGAGAGAAACCGTTCTATCAAAGCGATCTTGGATTCAGCAGTACGACGTCACCCTGCTTTAACCCCGTTCGCACTCTCCCCAACTCTCCAAGCTGAATAAGCCGAGTTTCTACCTCACCGCTGTCTTGCACCACTTTTACGTAGTCCAATTGGCCAACTTGGTAAACCGCCTCTTTTGGCACGCGAAGTACAACATCGTCGGTCAAGGTCAACGCGACTTTGGCGTATGTACCTGGATAGATAGCCGTTGGCGGCTCAAATTGAAGCTTTACGGTATAACTGCGCGAGTTGGCATCTGCCGACGGCGTCACTTCTTTTACAGCCGCTTGCGCATTGAGGTTGTAAGACGGGAAAACAACGTCCACTTCTTTATCGTAAGTCACATAAGGCATGACAGACTCAGCAAAGTTCACCTCTATTTCCAACGAGTTTGGATTGTACATTGATAAAAGCAAAGCCCCCGGCGTCGCGGTATCACCTTTGTTGATGGGCTTTTGCGTGATCAAGCCATCAAACGGTGCAGTAATGATGCTGTAGCCAAAGGTCGTTTCCGCCTCAGAGACCGCCGCTTGCGCTTTATTGAAGTTGGCTTGTGCGGTTTGCAACGCACTTTCCGCTTGGTCAAATTGCGATTGAGGGATCAGCTTTTTGTTTAAAAGCGCTCTGACACGAGAAAACTCCTTTCTCGCCGCATTGAGCTGCGCTTGTGCAGAGGATAAAGCCTGCTCACTTTGACGAACTCGCGCGTCGAGATCATCGCTTTCTAGCCGCGCCAACACGTCTCCTTGCTTCACTCTATCGCCAACCTTCACCAATACCTCCATCACCGATGCCGTTAACCGTGCCGCGATATCGGCGTGCTGCTCTGCAACGACGACGCCCGGAAACTCTCGAACAACCGATTCGCTGGTTAACATCAGTTGATGTGTCTCTGCGTTATTTACATCAATCTGGTTGGTTTTCGCGTCATGTTCGGTCGGCAACTTTTCTGTAAAAAAACCAGCCATATAGAGAAAAAGAAGCGCGAGTATGGCAAACAGAATCACGCCTAACCATTTGGTATCTAATTTCATTGCTCTTCCTCCATCTGAGGTAATCCATGTCCTTTGGTGTTTTGGTATGCAAGGTTATAAACCACCGGAACCACAAGCAGCGTAAAGATGGTCGAGGCGGTAATACCGAATATGATTGCCCAAGCCAAACCGTTAAAAATTGGGTCTAGCGTAATCACGACGTTACCCAGTAACGTTGTACCCGCGGTCAGCAATATTGGCCGCATACGAACAACACCAGATTCAATCAACGCATCATGTAAACTACGACCTTCAGCCAGCGATTGCTGAACAAATTCAATCAAAACGAGTGAGTTACGCACCACAATCCCTGCTAGCGCAATCATGCCGATCATCGCGGTCGCCGTGAACAGCGCTGGGTTCGGGTAATTACCGATGTCACTGCTTAACACATTCAAAATCCAGAACCCCGGCATAATCCCAATCACGGTCAGGGGTATCGCCAGCATGATGATGCCCGATACCGCAGGTAAACCAGTTTGAATCAACATCACCACAAATACGCCAAGCAGCGCAGCGCCATAAGCAATGCCTAAATCGCGGAATACGTCCACTGTGATTTTCCATTCCCCCTCACCACTCCAAACCACTTCGATGTTGTCTGGCACGCTCCAAGTGACACCAGCGCCATTGCTCAAGTACGTGCGATCTTGCCAGTGACGATGCACATCTTCCGCGTGAGTTGTATCTTGGTCAACCATCACATCGGCAATCACTTCACCCGGAACACGCCCAACTACCTCGGCGTAGACATACACAACAGGCTTGAGGTTTTTATGGAAAATCGGTTTGTCCGCTGCGCGTTTCACAAAATGACCGACTTCAGACAACTGCACGATAGGCTGAGGAGCATCCACAACCGCCCCATTGGATTCTACTTTTGCAATGCCCGGACGGCCTCGCACATAAAGCTGCTCGAGTTGATTCAGGTTATCTCTGTCTTCGCGTCGGAGCTGCACTTCGATAGGTAGTGGTTCCACTTCTCTTGGATCGGCGATATAACCGAGCACTTTGGCGTTCGCGGCGGTAATAAGCGTGTTATTGATATCAGCAACAGAAACACCAGACAGCGCCGCTTTTTCTTGATCAACGATGAATTGCCACGTTTCTAAATCACCTTGGATGCTGGTATCCACCTCAGAAACCAACTGTTCTTTGCGAAGCCTATCCGCGACTTTCTCTGCTTGGATCATCAGATCTTCATAAGATGTCGCTTCATCACCGTAAACTTCTGCCGTAATGGTGGCGATAACAGGCGGGCCTGGTGGCACTTCGACTAGCTGCACGTCAGCGTCAAACTTATCTGCAATCTGCTCTAAATCCGCCCTGAGTCGTGTCACCAGTTCGTGTGATTGCATTGCGCGCCGATTCTTCTCTGCAAGAACGACTCGAAGCTCGCCTTGGTATGGTTCGCTACGCATAAAGTAGTGGCGCACCATGCCGTTGAAGTCCATTGGGGAAGCGGTGCCTGCAAAGCCCGACACACTTGTCACTTCCGGCACCGTCATTAAATAGTCCGTAAAGCTCGACAGAGCGTTGGAGGTATCCACAAAGCTTGAAGACTCTGGCATGTTTAATACCAATTGGAACTCATTTTTATTGTCATAAGGCAGCAACTTGAGTGGAACTAAGCGAAGTGCTGGCAACAATGCTGCCGAGACGAACAACAAGGCAACCAAACCAAGGAAAAGCCACGCTTTCTTGCGACTTTCAAGTAACGGAATCAACACACCACGATACAAACGATACATCGGCGAAGATTGGATGTCATAGTGGCCGTTTTCCTCAGCACCTTTGAGTAGCTTCTTGGCAAGCCAAGGCGTGATCATAAACGCGACAACGGTACTAAAGATAACGCTGATCGGAACGTTGAACGCCAGTGGCGCCATGTAAGGCCCCATCATCCCAGAGATAAAAAACATCGGCGTAAACACGATCACGATTGCGACCGTCGACATTAACAAGGCGCTACGAATTTCTGCCATGGCGAGAACAATCGCATTGGCTCGTGTTAGATTTTTGCGTTTGAGGTAGCGTTCAATGTTATCGATACTGGCAATCGGGTCGTCCACGATCAAACCTAGCGCCAAAATCAATGCAAAGAGCGTGACTCGGTTGATGGAATAGCCAAATGCCAAGTCCATCCCGAGCGCGGCACCATAGCTAATTGGAATCGCGATGCCAACCACCAATGCACTTCGCCAGTTCAAGAACAAACCAACAAACACCACGACCGTTAGAATCGAAATACCAAGGCTTGATACCAAATTGTTTACTTTTGCGTTCGCTGTTTCGCCATAGTCCCGAATGACTTCAACTTGTACTTGCGGAGGAAACTGCTCGGATTGAAGCTCCGCCAGTTTATCCCGAACAGACTGAGCCACGTTAACCGCGTTCGAGCCTTTTTGTTTAGCGACAGAAATGAACACCGCTGGGTATGCTTCATCGTGGTTTTTATCGCGATACCAAGTATCGGATGTTGCCTCACCTTCACCGTCGTAAATACGCGCGACATCTTTCAAGTAAACGGGTTTGCCATTGAGCACCGCGATAACAAGATCGCCTACCTCTTCGGCGTTAGTCAGAAACCGTCCCGACTCCAATGTGTAATTTTGCCCGTTTACGCGAACGCTCTTGCCTTGGGTTTTGCTATTACTGAACTGAATGGCCTGTTCGAGGTCATCGATGGTTACTTTGAAGTTTGCCATCGCAACGGAATCAAGCTCTATCTGGATTTTTCTCGGCTCACCGCCAATCACTTCCACCTTGTTGGTGGCATCCAATGATTTAATACCTAACGTGGCTTGGTCTGCAATACGTCTCAGCTGATGGCGATCGAGAAGGTCTGGATCGGTGGAATAAATTGCGGCAACAACAATGGGTACATCATCGATTTCAACAGGCTTTACAAGCCAGTTGGTGACAGAAGGAGGAACTTTGTCTTGGTTGGAATAGAGTTTGTTGTAAAGCTTAACCAAAGCATCTTCGCGGTTTTCGCCGACATAGAAACGAACGATGACTTGCGCAGCACCTTCCATTGACGAAGAATAAACGTACTCCACACCGTCAATTTGGCTAACAAGCTTTTCTAATGGTTCAGTGATTTGATTTTCGACTTGAGAAGCGCTGAGTCCGGGAGCCGAAACCAATACATCTGCCATCGGCACAACGATTTGCGGGTCTTCCTCTTTCGGGGTCAACCACAAGGCCGCAGCACCGACCACAAGCGCCAGTAAAATCATGATCGGAGGGAAAAAGCTGTTCATCACAGACTGAACAAAACTTCGCTTTAGTTTGTCGGGCATCCTTTCCCCTCCATATCAGATTGATTGTTTACGCGTTCGCGGTTTTCATCTTCTTCGCGTTACGGTTAGTAATGATCGCTTTCGCGAACAGAGATCCAACTAACATCGCAAGGAAGAACACTACAATGCTCACGTTGCCTAATGCCAGACTCGCAACCGCAGGGCCAGGACAAATACCTGCCAAACCCCAACCTAAACCAAAGATCGCCGCACCAGATAACAAACGTCCGTCGATGTTCTTATTGGTTGGTGTGCAAAACGCTTCACCGCTAACTGATTGTTTTCTCGGCTTGATGATTAAAAAATAGCTTGGCATGAATACCGCGAGTGCGCCGCCCATCACAAAAGCCAAACTTGGGTCCCAACTGCCAGAAATATCTAAAAATCCAATGACTTTAGCTGGGTCGATCATGCCGGACACCGCCATGCCCATACCGAATAACACACCGCTCAAAAGAGCAGAAAAACGAAAAATAGTCTTGTTCATGGAATCTCTCTTAAACTAGGTGAAGTCGAACGAATACCGTTAGGCCAGCGACGGCCATAAATACACAGGTCGCCACAATAGAGCGCTTAGACAAACGGCCCATGCCACAAATGCCGTGTCCGCTAGTACATCCGTTACCCAGTCTGGTCCCGATTCCTACCAATAAACCAGCGGCAATCACCATCCCTAAAGAAAGGTTCGCGGTACTAGGAACCGCAACGCCCAACATCAGAACGCTAATCAAGCCACCAGCTATCATTCCAACCGCAAAAAGCAATCGCCACGAATAATCGCCTTTTTTCGGTGACATAATGCCATTCATAATTCCACTTATTCCGGCAATTTTACCGTTAACCAACAACAATATAGTGGCGGAGATCCCTAACAAAATGCCACCAAACAACGATTCCCATGGAATAACGTTTAACATTATTTACCTCTAAAATCTTAGCTACGAATTAGTTACAGAAAACGCCATGAAGCGCTTTGATTAATGACTCAACTCTCGGTTCTGACAACGAATAAAACACTTGCTGTGATGCCTTACGAGCCGTGATCAATTTGTGCTTGCGAAGCACCGTTAAGTGCTGTGAAAAGGCGGATTGGCTAAGGAACGAGTTCTTTTGCAGTTCCCCAACACCAACTTCACCTTGGGTCAGTTGGCACAACACCATTAGCCTTTCCGGATGTGCCATTACTTTTAGGAGATCAGCAGCTTCATTGGCATTGCCTTTCATTGCTGCTACATCCATATCTGTATAGCTCATGACTCACCTCTATATTAAAAACTAAATTAGATATTACTAAAACAATATCTTTAGTCAACACTAAATTAGCAATGATGAATTTAGACAAATTAACATTAGACATTTCTAATTTAGTTAATTATAGTGATGAACATCAAAGGATGGCGTTCTCAGTTTGAGAGTACGAAGGAGAAGAGTTATGACGTTAGAAAATGCAGTACGAGTTTTTGCAGGCACGATGGTATTGGTCTCGGTCATACTAACCGTGTTCGTTCACAGTAACTTCATTTGGTTCACCGTGTTTATCGGCGTTAATCTTATTCAAAGTGCTTACACGGGAATCTGCCCTGCTGCTTATTTTTTAAAGAAATTTGGTTTTAGATAATCTAGAGCGTAGTGACCTTTCACACTGGCTATTCGTGAAGGTCAGCTCGCCCTAAAACTTGGAGTTAAAAATGACTAAGATCTTAATCGTCGGTGGTGTTGCAGGTGGTGCATCTGCGGCGGCGCGTGCTCGTCGTCTGAGCGAAGATGCCGAAATCATCATGTTTGAACGTGGCCCATTCGTTTCATTAGTCAACTATATGATAGACGACATTAAAAATAGTTTAGCACTGCTCTTAATATAATCTTAAAAACAAACAAAAATTCACTTGTTTTCGAGTGTATTATTGTTTGTTTTTTACTCGCTAAGTTGGAGTGTCTATATGACCAAAATTCTCATTGTCGGTGGTGTGGCTGGCGGTGCATCAGCAGCAGCCCGCGCTCGTCGTTTAAGTGAAGATGCAGAAATTATTATGTTCGAACGAGGTAGTTTCGTGTCTTTAGTCAACTATATGATAGACGACATTAAAAATAGTTTAGCACTGCTCTTAATATAATCTTAAAAACAAACAAAAATTCACTTGTTTTCGAGTGTATTATTGTTTGTTTTTTACTCGCTAAGTTGGAGTGTCTATATGACCAAAATTCTCATTGTCGGTGGTGTGGCTGGCGGTGCATCAGCAGCAGCCCGCGCTCGTCGTTTAAGTGAAGATGCAGAAATTATTATGTTCGAACGAGGTAGTTTCGTGTCTTTTGCTAACTGTGGATTGCCTTACCACATCGGTGGTGATATTACCGATCGCAGTAAATTATTACTACAAACCCCAGAGAGCTTTTTAGCAAGATTTAACGTTGATGTTCGCGTAATGAATGAAGTGGTATCTATCGATCGCGACAGCAAAAGTGTGACAGTTAAAAACCTTGTCGACGGAAGTGAATATACTGAAAGCTATGACTTTCTACTGCTTAGCCCAGGTGCTGGACCTGTTGTGCCACCAATCCCAGGTATCAACAATCCACTGACTCATTCGCTACGTAACATTCCAGATATGGACCGTATTATTCAGACTATCCAGATGAACAAGCCAGAGCATGCGACGGTTGTTGGTGGAGGATTTATTGGCCTAGAGATGATGGAAGCTTTCCACCAGCTAGGCATTAAGACCACCTTAATCGAAATGGCCGATCAGGTGATGACGCCAGTCGATCATGAAATGGCAGGATTTGCACACGCAGAGATTCGTCAACAAGGTATCGACCTCAAATTGGGCGTAGCGCTGCAAGCTGTCGAATATGTACCCAATGAGCATATTGCCAGCTTTGGTTCGGGTGAAGACGAAGAACACCAACACATCGAAGGTGAATTGAACCTAACGCTCAATAACGGCGAAACGCTAACCACTGATATCTTAATCATGGCTATTGGCGTTCGTCCAGAAACTAAGTTAGCTCAAGAAGCAGGACTTAAAATTGGCGAGCTAGGCGGAATCTACACCAATGAGTCGATGCAAACTAGTGATCCAAGTATCTACGCGGTCGGCGACGCTATTGAAGAAAAAGACTTTGTCACTGGTAGCCAAACCTTAGTACCTCTTGCAGGACCTGCTAACCGTCAGGGTCGTATGGCCGCAGACAATATGCTGGGTCGTACAGAGTCTTACAAAGGGACTCAAGGAACCGCAATCTGTAAAATCTTTGACCTCGCAGTTGCCTCTACGGGTAAAAACGAGAAGCAACTTAAGCGTGAAGGCATTGACTACGAAAAGGTCTACGTACACACAGCAAGTCATGCTAGCTACTACCCTGGTGCTGAGATTGTGTCATTTAAGATGTTGTTTGATCCAAGCAATGGCAAAATTTTCGGTGCTCAAGCAGTCGGTAAAGATGGCGTAGATAAGCGTATCGATGTCATGGCGGTTGCGCAACGTGCGGGTATGACAGTTGAACAGTTACAACACCTAGAGCTTACTTACGCGCCACCATACGGAAGTGCGAAAGATGTGATCAACCAAGCGGCCTTTGTTGCCAACAACATCATCAAAGGTGACTCAACACCAATTCACTTCGATGAAATGGACTCGTTGACTGACGAGCAGGTGCTGCTAGATGTGCGTAACCCTGGCGAGCTTGAAAGCGTTGGTTTCATCAAGGATGCGATTAACATCCCTGTCGACCAATTGCGTCACCGTATGAACGAACTACCAAAAGACAAAGAGATCATCATCTATTGTCAAGTGGGCTTACGCGGTAATGTCGCTTACCGCCAGTTAGTCAACAATGGCTTTAAAGCACGCAACTTAATCGGTGGTTACCGTACTTATAAATTCGCCCAGATGTGATCGGCTCCCATCTAAATAGAAAAATCACCACCGCCTCGGCGGTGGTTTTTTATTGACAAAAGTATAAATATTGGAATGGCGGTCCACAAGACATCCACTGGTGTGACGGCAGACGAACAAAGTCACCCGCACCTTATATCTCTGATATTAATAAAAAATATGATTATAAAAATGGGTGTTTCCAAGACATTCACTGATGTGATTGTAGCTTCGGCTATTTCCCTAGCTACACTTTGGGAGCTATGTACGCGGCTCAGTTTATGGCGGCAATGAAGAAAACAGTGGATGTGGATATGGTTATCCGTAGTGGTGATCTAACGCCTATTTTCAATTGGTTATCAGATAACATCTGGAGTAAAGGCAGCTTATTCACTACCGACGATTTGGTGACACAAGCCACTGGTGAAAGACTTAATCCTATGCATTTCAAACAGCATTTAACAAATCGCTACCTGTAATTTGTTTATTTCCTTGCGAACAGTTGCATAACTGTTCGCACTTTACATCTATATTGTGTAGGAATGTCGCTATACCCGTGATCATTGAAGATGCTTGATTTCTGATGAAATCAGGATCATGCTACACACCATGAAAATAATACTGACTCCCCAACAGAAACAGCAACTCGAAGAGATGCACGATTCAACTCGTGATGGTCGAGTGCGTGACCGCATCAAAGCGGTTTTACTCGCGTCTGAAGGCTGGAGTCAGACGATGATTTCTCAAGCTCTTCGTATTCACGAATCGACCGTTGCTCGTCATCTCAGTGATTATGTTCTCTCTGAAAAACTTAACCCTGAAAATGGTGGTAGTCAGAGTCGACTTTCTGATGTCCAAACCATGCAGATTACCGAACATCTGGTTGAGAAGACTTACTTTCATACAGACCAAATTGTCGCTTATGTAGAGGCTGAATTTGGCATTCGCTATACCGTTGCTGGCATGAATAAGTGGCTACATCATCACGGCTTCTCATATAAGAAGCCGAAAGGTGTACCGCACAAGTTTAATCCAGAGATGCAGCAAGCCTTTATCGAATACTACAACGAGACGCTAAAAAGCAGCGAAGACCCTGTGTTATTCATGGATGCCGTTCATCCTACACAGTCAACAAAACTCAGTTATGGCTGGATACGAAAAGGCCAAGACAAAGTGATTGAGACAACAGGCAGTCGGACTCGTCTTAATATTATCGGTGCGTTACCGCTTCAAAATATTGGCGCAACCGCGACAGAAATGTATGACACAATAAACAGTGAGAGCATCGTTCGCTTCTTCTGGAAGCTCAAAAAGGAACATTACCCGTTGGAGCAAAAAGTTCACCTAGTACTTGATGGCGCTGCCTATCATCAGTCAGAGCTGGTGAAAAATGCGGCAAAAGTGCTCAATATCGAGCTTTATTACTTACCACCTTACAGTCCAAATTTAAATCCAATATACCGAATCAACTTGAAGATGCTGGCTTGAGAACCTGAAAATTATCATTAATTCGAGATGTCAAAGAGCCTGCGATCTCTGGAAGAGTCACTGCAAAAAATTGGTCTATTGCCGCCTTGAAGTCCCGTTTTCTTTTGAAGTAAACGTTGTTCCTCGACTTCTCATTCATTACTTTCCATAGCCGCTCGATTGGGTTGAGGTTTGGACTGTAAGGTGGAAGATAATGCAGTTCAATATTCAGGACAAACGCCGCATCTTTGACTAAGTCACTGCGGTGATATCCCGCACCATCCAAGATGATATGAAGCTTATGAGCTAAGGGATAACTCTTTCTTAACTCACAGAAAAAGCGAACAATCGACTCACTGTTAATGCTCTCATAGTTGTGAACAATGGTTGCTCCAATATCCGACAAGTTCAGTGCGCCAATAATGTTCAATCGGCTACGATTACCCGTTGTTTCAATCACTTTATCCTGACCAGTTCGTATCCAGCCATGAGATATTTTTGTTGATAGTGTTGGGTGGACTGCGTCGATAAAGACTATCGATTCATCCTTGCCACAGCTTGCCTTTAACGCTTCATAAGCCTCTATAAATGCTTGCTGTTGTGCTTCATCAAACTTGTGTGGTACGCCTTTCGGTTGCTTGTAGCTAAAACCATTGTGGTGAAGCCATTTATTCATACCAGAAACCGTGTAATCCAGTCCAAATGTCTCTTTAACGTAAGTGACAATTTGATGCGTATGAGAATAGGTTTTCTCAGTCAAATGCTCGATTAGGTGCATGGTTTGAGTAGCAGAAAGCTTGCTTTGGCTTCCGCCATTTTCAGGCTTAAGTTTTTCAGAAAGAACGTAGTCGCTGAGATGACGAGCAACGGTCGATTCATGAATACGAAGAGCTTGTGAAATCATAGTCTGACTCCAGCCTTCAGAAGCCAGCAAAACAGCCTTAATACGGTCGCAAACTCGACTATCACGTTCAATGTCGTGCATTTGTTCGAGTTGCAGTTTCTGTTGAGGAGTCAGTGTAATTTTCATGGTTCGTAGCATGATCCTGATTCTATCGAAAATCAAGCATCTTCAATGATCACGGGTATAGAGCGGCTTTGGAAAGTGATGAATGAGCATGTGAGGAATAATATTTACTTCCCCTCCAAGTCGGCATTTACTTCAGCCATCAAAGAGTTTTTCGATGCGACATTACCAAAAGTTGCAGGCTCACTCGTATCCAGAATTACGGATAATTTTCAGATATTGAAACCTGCATGTTCAAGTTGAATAGGTATAGATGATATGTAGTACAATTAAAATAAATTAACTTTAGTCTTGATGATGGTTATAAGTGAAAATTTGTAGCTTAAATTAATTTGTCTATATATCAACAAAGACCAAAACCTAACCAAAGTCGTCAAACATTGATAGACTGTATCGCTTGAAATACCTCACAACTCCATATTTTCGCTTCTTCCATCGCATCATAAACTTCACTTACCTGTATATCTAACTTAAAACACTGTTGTCCTATACCTTTCCAATTAGCCTGCTCATAGTGCTCTGCCAGTATTATAAGATCTCCTATTGGACCATTCTTCTGCAGAAGAGAGTTTTTAATATCGTCACTAAGTGGGATAGCCTCGAGGATTAATTCCAAGGTGTTGTCTAACATTGCATCTAATAACGATGACATCCCTATCATGAAAGCAAAGGTTTGATAGTCTCTAAAATGGCTATGCTTTGACATTTGCAAACAAAATTGTGCTCGTTGCATAGATAGTTTATATAACTCAAATGGCTTTCTCTTTGACATATATGATGCAGCTATCATAGAAACAAACATTTTTAATCTCTCTTCACCTAGATAAATTAAAGCCTGTTTAAATGAAACTATAGGTTGTTTGAGCCTAATTGATATTGAATTAACGAAACTCAATAATTTAAAAGACATCGTAATATCTTGCTCTATAATTTTTTCTACCGTATTAAAATCAACTTGATTCTTACATATCTCAGCAAATAAATTTAATGCACTAACTTGTTCTGGCTCCATGTTTTCACATTTATTCTTTTGAGATTTAGTGAAAAAATCGCCGTGAAAAAAACGACAGCCCACATCCTGAACTTGATCAAACTGCTCTTTATTTTCAATATTTTTTGCGAGCAATATACACTTCGAGCCAATACTTTTTAGTTTATGAATGAAGTTACAAGTATCGTTAATATTTCTATGTGCCACATCAATATTAACAATTTTTATATAAGGTTTAAATGCGGTCCATTCATTGCTGAGAACAAATTCATCACAAGCAATTAGATACCCATTTCTATTTAAATGAATAACTGCAGATAAAAGTTCATCTGTTGGTATGCATGTTTCCAATATTTCTATAACAATTTTATCTTTTGGAAGGCTCATAGGTAGAAGATGAATGAGGCTTTTATAAGAGAAATGTATAAAGCATCTTGAAGAATGGTAATTAGTATTGATGTTAGAAATGATAAATTCATCTAAACATTTATGACTATTGTAACTAGGTTCATCTGACGAATAAGGAAATGAATTATTCTCACCTTCATAAAATAAAAGTTCATAACCGACAGTATTTTGTTTACGGTTAAATATCGGTTTGCGGGCAATATATGTAAACGACATGTCACATCCTGATTGCTGATATTGCATCAATACCACTAGTTCCACTAATGGGATACTGAGATTTAATTACTGGATTATATGGAAGTAACATCACACTTTCAACGGAAATATAGCTTTGACAGATAATTAGTGATGGCTTTGGGCTTTGATGTGATGGACGCATCTCCCTTCTAGCACCGTTGTACCAAACTAATGGTGCAACCAGTAAGAGCAGGAGTAATCATCATGTCTATTAAAGTTGTCGGTATCGATATAGCCAAAAACCTCTTTCAAGTATGCGTGTTGAGTTCTGATGGACAAATCTTGTCAAACCGAAAGGTAAAGCGTGACAAGCTTCTTGATACAGTCCGTCAATTACCAGAGAAAACGGCTATTGCGATGGAATCATGCGCAACTTCGCATCATTGGGGCAGAATATTTCAAGAGCTTGGACATAGCGTAGCTCTTATCCCAGCTCAGCACGTAAAGCCATTTGTTGGGCGACAAAAGAACGATGCTAATGATGCGAGAGCAATTTGCGAAGCATTTTCTAGGCCTGATATTCATTTTGTTCCTGTTAAGTCTGTTGAGCAACAAGACCTCAAAGCAATACGCAGTGTCCGTAAACGCTTGGTGGAGAACAGAACTGCCTTGTCGAACCAGAACAGAGGACTCGCCGCTGAATACGGAGTGGTTTTCCCTTTGTCTATTAAAGCTTTGCGAAGTCATTTACCGATAGCTCTTGAAGATGCAGAGAATGATCTTTCCCCAGTAATGAGGAACTTACTGCAAACTTTATACTGTGACTTTGTCAGCCTTAGCGAAGAGATAGATGAAATGACCCAAAGTGTCACCATGTTGAGTCAGCAAAATCCAAGGTATGAGGCTATTCGGAATATTCCTGGTTTTGGTCCGATTTTGACAGCGGCACTGATTAGTGAGGTAGGTACTGGACACCAATTCCAAAATGGTCGCCAGTTCTCAGCATGGTGTGGCCTGGTTCCAAAACAAAATAGTACAGGTGGAAAAAGTTGTCTCGGCTCTCTATCGAAGAATGGTAATCGCGAATTAAGAGCATTACTTATTCACGGCGCTCGCGCAGTGGTTCGGTGTGGAGCTAACAAAGTGGATTCTATGGGAGCATGGTTGAGAGGACTCATTGCACGCCGAGGCAAAGCAAAAGCGATTGTCGCTCTTGCAAACAAGCTCGGTCGGGTAGCATGGCACATCTTGATGAAAAATAGTGAATACGATATTAATCAGGCCTTTAAGCCTGTTTGATAAAAAATAGCAAGTTCTAAGGAGTTATCCTAGAGAAGCAACTGAGTTTGCAATAGCTGATGAATAAACGGTGAACCATCCTTACTACACTCTGATAACGCAACATGGTTATTGAAACCGAGGCTTTGAAAAGACAGTGAGGGGCGGATTACATCATGGCGCAGGTTTATTATCGACCTAGAAAGACGTCGGATATATGTTAGCGACCGTATCATTCAATTAGCCATTGCATCCTGAGGTGCGCCCATATATGTTGCGTAATTCAGACGAGAAACCAAACCTCCTAAAGTTGAGCGACTTTTATACAATATACTGAGTTTCTGGCATACCAAGCCCTGTAAGTTTGTTCAGTGCTTTGATCATGGCGTAAGTCTCGCCAACCTGAGCGTTGTAGTTTCTCAGGCTTAATTTTCCACCTAACAACTGTTTCACCCGATACATTGCTGTCTCTGATAGCGAGCGCTTATGATAGCCATACCGCTTTTTCCATTTCTTGTTGGAGCCGTAGAGCTTCTGACAACCTACTGCTAAATTGCGAGGGTGTCCTTGTTCCCAGAAGGTAGCCCCTTCTCGTGGCGGGATAAGCGGAACCGCTCGCTTGAACCGTATAGCATCATGGCAATTCCTTGTGTCATAAGCGCCATCACCTGATATCTCAATGATTTTACGACGTGTCTGCTTGAGTAAGTTGGGGAGTACTTCGGCATCGGTTACGTTAGATAAGCTCAGCTCTGCTGCGATTATTTCGTGGGTGCGTGTATCTACTGCGATATGCAGCTTACGCCAGACTCTGCGCTTCCCATCAGTACCATGCTTCTTGACCTTCCATTCACCTTCGCCATAAACCTTGAGGCCAGTGGCATCAATTGCCAGATGTTGTATTGCTCCTCTGGTTTTGGTTTTAAATGAAACTTCAACTTCCTTAGCTCGGCGGCTTATGCTTATACAGGTGTAGTGCGGGCAAACAAGCGGGATGTTAGCCAGCTTAAATACGGAGTCTAGAAAACCTTGCAGCGCTCTCAATGGCATAGAGAAAACGCGTTTCACCATCAGTGCGGTAGTAATGGCTAAGTCGCTGAATCGGCGAGGTCTACCACGCTTGCCTTGTTTGTTTTGCTTCCACTCAGCTATCGCTTCCTCATCAATCCAAAAGGTCAGAGAACCACGGTTGATTAAGGCTTTATTGTACTGCTTCCAGTTAGTTGTTTTGTAACGAGGTTTAGGCAAGAAGCTATGATCTGATCAGCTAAGCTCATTCAAATACTTAGACCAATGGCCAAACCTCGCTACAAAACATCCAATGGCTAATGCGGCAGTTCAATTTCGCGTAGTAAAATATTCGATTGACTTTGCGTACAATCATTAGAAAGAAGCAAGTCGATTGCGTGTTTTTGAGATAACCTCTTAAAAGATAAACTTAGGAAAGCAGATATGAGGTTAGCGAAGAAACCGACATTGATGACTTTGACGAATCCGCCACAAGTAATGCAACGGCATTTTTATTGTCAGACCCATTTCAACCTCTGTGCTTCGCTGAAAAAATAGATATCAGTGTTCATTTACCAGTACACCAGTGGATGTCTTGCATGCACCTATTCTTATAATTAAGTTTTTTAAGTTTTTTCTGATTCTGAAGGGTGCGAATGTTTAGCATTCAGTGTTCGTTGGGGTACAGGAAGCTTCGGCTATTTCCCGAGCTATACATTGGGAGCTATGTACGCGGCTCAGTTTATGGCAACTATGAAGAAGAAAGTGGATGTTGACACTGCTATCCAAAACGGCGATCTCACGCCAATCTTTACCTGGCTATCAGATAACATCTGGAGCAAAGGTTAACTCTTAACAACTGACGAACTCGTGAAACAAGCTACAGGTGAAACACTCAATCCTCTTCATTTTAAAGAGCACTTGCGCAATCGTTATTTGTAACCATCAAAAAACCAGCTCGATAAGCTGGTTTTTATAAATAGTGATTATGAACCGTATTTTTCAGGATGTGCTTCCATGTACTCTCGTACTTGTTTTTCGCTCATTCTGTAGTTATCTAACTCACCGCTCTCTTTTGCAGCTCTGAAAGCTTCTGGAGAGCGTCCTTTACCAGACCAGACGTGCTCTTCGTCATCTAAAACAATGCGGTATTGCGGACGTGTCGGTGCGTTCTTTCTCTCTTTGTTATTGCTGGTCTTTGTGCTTCTAGTGCGAGTTGCAACAGCTACCTTGAAGCGAGCAGCAATAGCTAATGCAAACTCTTCTTTCGAGATCGACTCTTCTTCTAAATCGCGCTCAATGTTATCAATCAAGCCTTCAATCTTTTGCTTACGTTCAGCTTCCTGTTTCTCTTTCTGCACTTGTACAGCGTCTGTCGCTGCTTTAGTGAATACTTGAACAGCATCGCCACCCAATGAAGCTAGCTTTTCGGCGAGATCTGGTGACTGTAGAAGTGCTTGCAGTTGCTCGTTTGTTAGCTCTTTACTCATTGTTTTGATGTCTACTTTTGGTCTTCATTGTGTATAATTTAAGGCAAATCAAAGAGCAAATAAAGCACTCATTTAAAAATAATCAGTAATCACCATACAAATTATTTACAAAACCATCGCATAACGAGTGCATTGTATTTTAAAAATATAAATAACCCTGCCCCAATTTATTTAGAAATAAAAAGAAAACACCTCTCCCTCATTTATTTTATAAAAATAGCTCCACACTGCATTAGTTACTTTCTTCAGACAAATAGTATATATGCATTGATATTGCATGTTTAAGTAGAAAATATGCATACACGTAGAATGACTTTTCGTGCATCGCACTTTGACTGCTTACATGCAGTGCGGACAAAACACGATGCACGAAGACCATTTTTGATTAAAATAATATACTTTATAATAATATCTTAATGGACATTATAATATTAATAAGTTTACAATATAAATATATAGAAGATAACAAGCGGATACTGCTCTTCCCTATTTGTTCCAAATAGGTCGTTCGTAGCTTTAGCCTCCCTTTGGTCGGTTGCGCTAACATGCTTCGCAGTTATCGCTAAGTCGCACGCTGTTGCTCTATAGATAATAAAAATAAAATAATAATAAAAGAGAAATAATAAAATGAAGCTTTCAGAAAAAGAAGACTTAAATAAAATAGTAAGAGAAGTAGTAGCTAACACAAAAAGAGAAAATAAAGATAAGCTAATGGCGCTTATCGAGCAAACAGACTACAGCTTAGAAGAATTACAATTTATTGTACCATCTTTACTTCCGCAATTTTCAAACACATCAAAAATTACATTTAGTTCTCATGCGCATTTTTGCAACTTCATAGTAAAAAGCATTTACGTTAAACATAATGCAGATAGCTTTGATGAAAATGCTGTTGATGACTCGCGTCACATACTCGACGCAGTAGAAAACGGCTTCAAAGAAGAGCGTAAAGAAACAAAAGACTTATGCAATGTAGCAATAAAAACACATGTAACTAAAGAAGCACATAGGCACTTCATAGCGTGCAGAAATAGTAACAACTACCGATCTAATGCTGCTTTTCTGAGAGACATTATCTCAAACCAAATCGAGCCGCGACCGAACAATGACGAAGCGTATTTACAGTACTTTAAAGAAACTAAAGAGCTATCAAAAGCCCTACAGGTGCTTTCAGAAGACATTGAAGATGCTGACAGCGCTAAATTAGCTAAACTAAGTAAATGCATTAAAGAGCTTAAGAAGAGCGTTGATGCTACACGCAAGCTAGCAATAGATTCTCACTCATCAGCAACAGCTAAGGTACTAGCTTTAAAATACTTATCTTCGCGTCAGCTAGACGAGCTATGCAAACAAAAGATACTAGAAGAAGCTGAATTATAAAGCCTGAATTCCCTCCTTGTTCAAGGAGGGCTTATCTACATTACTTATTACTTTCTCACTCACAATAATAATAAAGAGATAATAAAATGATATTTACAGAATTAGAATGCACAAGAAGCCAACAAACCGCAAAGGACGCTCAGAACCTCGTCGAATATGGCGCTAAACAAAAAGACGCCGACAACCTAGTGAAGTACGGTGCGGGTAAAACAAAACATGCTCCAGCATCAGAAGGTCACTCATTCTTCATCTGCGCTAACGAAATAGACTCTATCCCTGTTGAGATGGGCGAACTGGCTACGGGTGCAGACTGGCACGATGCTATCACTGAACTGCAAAGCAGCTATAAGCACAACCCTACAGTCAAACACCCTTTTCGCCACTTCGTCATATCTATAGACGAAGGAGAGCGACTTACAAACAAGCAATGGCGTAAAACCGTTAGAAAGACAATGAACCGCCTAGGTTACAAAAACGCACGCTACATCGCATTTAGACACGAAGATACTGATTCTCAGCACGTACACATAATAGTATCAACACAAGACTTGGAAACAAACAAAGTGATATCGAACTGGATGTCTGTTGAAACCGCCCAAGAGGTAATGCGCGAACAAGAAAAAGAGTTTGGATTAAGACAGCTAGAAAACTCAGCATCAGTAATAGCAAAAGGTGAAGCAGTCACTTCGGACAAGCACTCTCACTCAGTGAAGTTGATGATGAGACGCTTAGTTGAATCAAGCATTAAAGAGCTGCCAGCGTTAGTGCAAGCCAGGGCAAATAATCTAACGAAACTAGGTGTAAACGATGAGCACACTAGTAAAGCGAGCTTGGCTCTTTATCAAATAGCGCTATTAAGAAACGGCGTTGAGATAATACTTAAAGAAGACAGAAACAATGAAAAATTCATTGGTCTTGTTTACAAATACAATGACTTCATCATACCCGCATCTAAGCTTAGAAGTGGGAACAAGTTCACCTTAGGTGGATTAATAAAATCTGGTGTTCTAACAAGTGATGCAAATATTATAAGTAGCTATGACAATTTACAAGTTGAAAATTATGAAGTTAGAGAAATATTTGAATCGCAAAAAGATTTTTCAGAGCAAAGATTTGAAACAGTAAGAAGAGATGCTGAAGAGCATGCCGATAAAGTAAAAAAACAGATGGAAGACTGGGATAAGCACATGTTTAACTGCTTCATTATCTCATGCAGAAAGCAATATCAAAAAGAGATAGAGGATGCGATAGATTTTTGGTTGTACCACGGCAAGCGCATCAACAAACGCGACAAAGCTTTCGTTCACACGATTTATGAGCAAGAGAAAGGCATATACTCTGCATCTAAGACGCTAAGTAAATTCTTCTACCATCTACTTCTAATCTTGTTCGAACTAAGCAAGAAGAATCATTGGGACTTGAAAGTTACACCCGTTGCAACACATGAAGATCAAGAGTTAGCAATAGAACAAACCATTGAAAATATAGAAAAAACATATGAAAACGAAGGTATCTTTGCTGACAACAAAAAGCAGAATATAAGACGCAATATCAAGAAAAAGTCAAAAGATATCGCTGAAAATACATATTAATTAAAAAAAGAGAGCTGAAGCTCTCTTTTTATTTTAAAAAGATAAATAACAAATAATTTATTATTTAAAATCGTTAAATTAAATAATAATCATAATATAAACACTTAAATTATGATTGATATTATAAATTTAAATGATACAATTAAATTATAACAAAAATAATAAATATAATAATAAAAAGATAATAATATGAGTATTTTTAAAAAGATAAATAATGAGTTAGCTGATAACGTTACAGTCACACCAAAACAGAAAAAATCCCCCCTTCCGCGCTTTCAGAAAAACAAAAGTGGAAAGATGCTTTACATCATTGTTAGAGACCCAGAGCTAACAAATTCGAGCGGCAACGCAACGCATGTAACATTAATAAAGCTACCTATCACAGCCCCAACTTCTCCACGATCTATAAAAGATCTTATTGCTAAATATGGTACTGAAGAGGCTAAATTAGGAAAGTACGAAATCACTGACCACAACTTTGAAGAAATCATGTCTCACTTCAAACCAGCTAATGAACTATACAAGAAGTACCGCAAAGAAGAACTACATGAAAAGCAAAGTGTTGTTATCAATGAAGATAAGCATTCTCTTTGTGCAATAGCTGCGAAACTGCATGAAGCTGTAGAGATGTTTGACGAGCTAGAAAGTGAAGATGAGATTAATGCTGAAGAAGCGCAAGAGCTACATCAAGCGCTATACAGAATGACTTTAAGGCTAAATGCAGCGAAGTTCCCTGTTGTTATGTTCAATGACCATTTATTTAGTCTTTACGACAGTAATAACTTACAAGCTATAAGAGCGAAAAGAAAAAGTATTGCATCAATCTCTCATGCATCAAACTTAAAAAGATTTGCACCTCACGCTAGTACTTTAACGCCTTTCAATCACAAGCAAGCATCAAAAAAAGTAGGTAAAGATGCTCAAAAGCTAATCGAATACTTAGCGAAAGCAGGAACAAACACAAACTAGAACCAACAGCCCCATCGGGGCTGTTCCCTTATTCTCACACGCTAAAGCTTCCTTTTACCCTTGACCGAGGGTAAAACCGCATTTACCCTTGATTAAGGGTAAATACGAGGAATTGTTATGTTGATAACATCACCAAGGCAGTTAGCAATACATCTACGTGACGAAAGAAAACACAAGAATCTGTCTCAGACTAAAGTTGCTGATCCAGTTGGACTTAAGCAGGACACCGTTTCTAAGTTTGAACTTAATCCAGAAACCACCAGCATTCAGACATTGTTTCGCATCTTATCGTCGCTAAATCTTGAAATGCATATTGTTCAGAAAAGCGAAAGTATCTACCCGAAGTCGTATGATGATGACGGAGAGGAATGGTGAGTCAAGTCATTCCCACGCATGGGAATACAGCGAAGTCGGCATGCTTAACGAAATCGAGTGCTGCTGAAATTGTAGCTCACAACTGGACGTGCGACGTGAAGTCGTATGAAGCGCTGTTCACCGCTCAACGAGTGAACCATCTGTATCACCAGATGAACCTAGGAGCCTGAATAAAGCAACGGCTCTGACAATGTATCGAAGATTGGTCATATACCGATCGGGATTGAAATCGTGAGAGAACGATCCTCCTGATAACCACGGAATCGGGTAAGTGCTAGGTAGTCAGTATGATGAACATACGTGAATCCGTGTAAGGTGCGTCATGTGATGAAACAGCGGAAGTGGTTAATACGCTGTAGCCAAAAGGCAATGAGAGCAGGAAAGAGGTTGTCCAGTACTCTTTCGTGATCAATAAAGCTCTCCGCACCTTATATGGACTCCTCGTTTTAATCAATGCCTTTTAAATAGAACGATATTCATTAAATACTCCTTTTGCATATAACGCCCAGTAAAGGGGTGAAGCACGCAATGACCAAGCTTCCGCATGGCACTTCAACACCGAAACCACCGCATACCAAAAATGCCACGCGTGCTGAATCCCTCTTGAACTGTTTTTTATGTTTATTTTTTAAAGAGCTTACCAAATGTCTTTTTTAAATGGTCGTCTAAGTGTGCTTGAACTATTGTCAGCCCCTCTTCTGCCGCTACGTCTAACAACGCATCGTAATCATTTAATTCGTTACAGTTTTGACATTTTATTAAGTCCCCTGAAGAAAATTCCTGATCGGGTTCCCCCTCTAATGGGCAGTCACAAAACAGACATTTAAGTTCAACAGTAAAGTTGCCGTCATCCATTATTAAAACTCCATCACTTTAAGACCAAGCGTCGCTAGCGCTAGAAGAAAACCTAGAACAACAAAAAGCCCCTTGTGTTCCTCTATGTAATCTGAGGTTTTCTTCAAAAACGACCTGTTTGCCTTAAGTTCATCCGAACGCTTTTTAGAGCGAGCAACACCAATTCCTTTAGGTGTTATTTGTAATCCGTTGTACTTACCACCACCTAAATACGCATGCTTAAGCCATTCATGCGCTAAGCACTTGTCTGCCGCTTTTTCTAGTTGTTCAAGAGTGAACTTAGCTTTGTTAACCTCGTTAATCTCTTGAACCAATTTTTCGTCTATATCGAGATGAACGGTTTTATATGTATGACCATGCTCTTCCATATAGTCGACAACATTATTTAATAAAGCATATTCAGGCATCATTCCTCCGATAAACACAACGCCCTGTTAAGGGGTGAGCAATGCAATACCGAAGCAGCCGCATACCACCTTAAACACTAAAACCAACGCATAGTGAAAATGCCACGCGTTGCGAATCCCTCTTGAACAGTTTGTTAGCCCTCAACTACAAGACAAACACCTTTTCTTTTTTATCTTTTAAGCACTGCATACTGTCAGATGGAGATATATGAAGAAAACCCCATTTATATGAAACATGACCATTATATCGGTCGCCTAAAGAGATTGAGCCAACTTTTTTAACTACCAATCGATCTTTTGAGGTGGCTTTCGTTTCCCTTTCAAAATCAACACTAGAGTCCGTGGTTAAAGTAAGAAGCATAAGGTAGTTAAATGACCCAGATCCACCATAATTTGAGGTTAACCTTAAAATATGAACCCCACTAAATGAGCAACCAACATACTGGTACACAATCGTCTTTTCATTATCTTGAAATCGCACAATAGGATAACCATCAGCAACACTCTCAACGGTGATATCACCAAAATAGCGATTACTCCCATTTGAATCCGCGATGTTAACTGCTACAACCTGATCTCCTGTATCTGATAACCAGCCGTTTAAATCTTCAATGATTGCTGGTGAGATGTAAGTATCAGAGATGAAAGAGTATTTCTGATTTGTAAAAGTTCGAATCAAAGGATTACGAGATGATAAAGAAATAAAGCGGGAGCCAATTACTCCATGAACAGCATCTCGGAAATATGTGCCGATGCTAGCAAGAAATACGATTACAGGCTCAGGGCTAGCGTCAGTAGCAAACCAATACACACATCCAAATAATACTAATACATTTACTATTCGAAATATCACTATTTACTCCTGACGGCTAACACCTATTAGACAACACGTAGTAGTCTTTCATCCTTCGATAAGGCAGTCTTTTGCATATTAACTCAACTGACAATCAATAACTTATACCACATGAAGGGAAGTTGGACTGCAAGATGTCTCCTAATGATGATAATGAACAATTATCAACTCCATCGAATAACTTTTAGTAGGGTAAACGCACGCCCCCTAAATGTGTAGAGTATTAGCTCTGAACGATTTTGGGGCATAAATGCTTCAGCCAGACTCGCAGTATCAAAACTCTACAATAGCAATCGACGACTAACCCGCAGCGTAAAGAAAGTCCCTTTACACCCTACCCTCTTTTCAAGCATTTTTATCGGTGTATGTATATGAAATTGGCGAATTATGCACGACAGGTAGCCCTACTGTCGACCCGATACATCCTAAAACACTTAGTAGGATAAGTGCGTTATTTTCTATCTAATGCCCTTGACGATTAAACTGTTTAGTCTCAAAATAACTGTATATGTGTACAGTTATTTTTTGTTATGAAAGTTATCCCTATCTTTGCAAGCGCTGGTATTACAGGCTTTGAAAGCCCTGCTGCTGATTACAAACAAATAGGAATGAGCCTTGATGAACTGCTAGTTGAACATCCAAGTGCTACATTCATCGGACAAGCAATGGGGGAATCTATGCAAGAGATTGGCATTTTTGATGGTGACTTGTTGATTGTAGATCGTCACATTGCCGTCCAAAACCTTGATGTAATCGTGGCCAATTACAATGGTGAGTTCGTTTGTAAAATGTTAGATATTTCGCGTCGATCACTCTTATCTGCAAATGAAACAATGATGCCTATCTGTATTCATGCTCAAGATACATTTTCGATTGAAGGTGTAGTGATTCGATCTATCCGTTGTCACCGCCCAAGCTATTTACTCTCATCTCGTAGAAAATTATGTTTGCCCTAGTTGATGCTAATTCCTTTTATTGTAGTGCTGAGCAAGTTTTTAGACCCGAGTGGAGAGGTAAGCCCTTAGTCGTTCTGTCGAATAATGATGGCTGTGTTGTTGCAGCTAATCGTCAAGCTAAAGAAGCAGGTATAACAAAGTTTAAACCTTACTTTGAAGTCAAAGCGTTGTGTGAGTTAAAAGGTGTAATTGCTCTATCATCTAATTATGAACTTTACGCAGATTTGTCGTCCAAAATGATGGATGTCATCGGGCGGTTTGCGCCTGAACAATATGTATACTCCATTGATGAATCATTTCTTTCCTTTCATCGCTGCTTTCCTGCAATTAAAGACTTACGAGAACATGGCTCTTTAATCCGACGAACAGTTTGGAAAGAGTGTCGATTACCAGTATGTATAGGTATGGGATCAACGCTAACCCTTGCCAAAATTGCCAATCATGCAGCTAAAAAAATTCAAGGCTATAAGGGCGTTTGCGTTATCGACAATGAACATCAGCGTACCTCTATATTAAAGCAGCTAGAAGTTGGTGATGTGTGGGGAGTGGGCAAAAAAATATCAACACGATTAAAACATATGGGGATTAACTCGGCTTATGATTTGTCTCAGTATGCCCCAGAACAAGCACGTCGGGAATTTTCAGTAGAAATTGAAAGAACCGTTCGTGAATTAAATGGTGTCGCTTGCAAGGGCTGGGACACAGCTAGAGCTGATAAAAAGCAGATTTACTCAACTCGTAGTGTTGGAACAAGAATCACCGACCTTGAACTACTGAAGCAAGCACTAAGTAAACACGCCGCTATAGCAGCACATAAAGCACGAAATCAAAAGTCGCTGTGTAAAGCTATGCTCTGTTTTGCTTCCAATTCCCCATTTGATGATAAACCTCAGAGCTTCCGTATAGTTCATCATTTTGCATATCCAACTGCTGACTCAATGCAGTTGGTCAAAATTGCTACGAAGGCAGCAACACAATTGTTCAAACCAGGTGTACGTTATTACAAAATTGGCATCGGTTTGATCGATCTAGTTAATGGGCTGCACGAACAATTAGATCTGTTAAATCAAACTCCGAGTAATGATAAGTTAATGAAAGTGTTTGATAGTCTTAATAATCGGTATGGCACTGATACGCTTTTTTTGGGTTCCCAAGGCATAGAGCAGAAATGGAGCATGCGGAGAGAAATGCTTACTCCGCAATATACAACCAACTGGCTAGATATACCTAAAGTAAGGTGTTAACAGTTCAATTCTTATCAAGGTGTATTTTCTGTGAGCTGCGTTAGTACAAGCGAGTTACGCGAAATTTGGTAAATCGCTTATATCCGATTAGTAAAAGTATCTTGAAACCTTAAATGCTTGCTATATGTATGTAAATAACTCCGCCCTCAAATCTGAAGGCTCTACCTCCGACCCCAAAAATAACTTTATTTGCTCAATATAGTCTTTATTAGTCCCTACTACATATCGATGGCACTGATTATATGTAGCCATTGCTAAGTAAGTTGTAAAAAGCGGCCCTAGATCCATAGCGAGATTTTGTACTGGCGAAAAGGTGATCAACTGATTATTTGATAATGGCATAATAAACTTAGACTTAAATGCGAACATCTCGGTCAAATCGTCAAAAAGTAGCGGGTTATCTCCCGTTAAAAAGTTGTTCCAACCTCCGTATTCTGGCGAAACATGATGGACTTTCCATGATTCGTAATCACTGTCATGCACCCTAAAATCAAACGTTAATAGAGGTAGCATAAAGCTACGAAAGTAATGTCTGAACCCAGAGTCATTTTCTAGTGCGCTTTTGATTTGATCACAATCGCCAATGTTGACACCATTCAGTGTAATTCTGTTTCCAAACCGTTTTAAGTCTAGAGTTTTAATGTACTGTTCTACAAAGGGATCTAACAAAGGCATTCGCCAAAATTGAAACGCTACAAATACCTTTAGTAGATAAATTCCTTCTTTAGATATTAGTTCATTCGCCGACAAGCCCTTGCGAACTAAATCGAAAAATTGCCCCAATGGTGCTTCAATTGTCCCGTAGAGCTTTTCTAGTGCATCCGTTCGTACACCTCGATGTGTGATTGTATTCCTATGCTTTTCGAATAATATCGTTCGAGGTGTTTGCTTATTTTTCTTGAATGAATTCAAATGTTTATCGAAAACTTGAATACGACCAGACTCAGCAATAAAGCCTCGTAAATACAACTGTGGGACATAGTGATGATTAATTGAACTCAATACTTACCTCGTACATATAGCCCTGTTAAGGTGCGAACAACGCAATACAAAGGCCACCGCATACCACCTTAAACACTAAACGCAACGCATAGTAAAAATACCACGCGTTGCGAATCACTCTTAAACAGTTTGTTACACGGTGGATTACACTATTACATGTTTTCAAATTTATCGTCGAATTGTTCTTTTGCTTTGAGTAAATACTCCGAAACCCACTCGAGACAAAGTCCTGTGTATTGAATCTCTACTTGTGATTCGACACCACGACCTCTATTACCATCAGCCATTCTATAGAACCCCATTGGAAAAGTATGGGTATGGTTAGATGCAAATATGTATTTAAACCTGAAGTCTGAGACGTCACCACCACTAGCAGTCAGAATTTCATCCTTACTTTTGAAAAAGGCATTTTGACCTTTTAAAAAATGTGCTTGTTGTTTATCAGATAATTTACGAAACCATTTGTTTGATTTTAAATTTTCTATGACTTCATTTTTTACGCACTTAGCTTCTTCCTTTTCCTCGTAGTCCATGCCTAACGCATTAAACATTTTAACCCTTGACAGATGGTCGTGTAGATTCATTAATTGCCACCGAGCATTCCATTCTTCACTTGAGCATTTATCAATACACAGGTAATAAAAAGTAAGATAACACTCAATTAGATCTCTAGTTAAAGATGCAACAGAACTATAATCCCAGTGAGCATCCTTGCCTATCAGGTCGGGTTTTGGAGCTAAGCGACCTATGGAGTGAGCGCAATTACACAACTTCGTAAACAACAGCGAAGCATAAAAATGAGAACTGGTGGGTGATGGTATTCCAGCGCACTCTTGAGACAGCTTTGTACACTCTAAAAGCGCAGACTCATATTTTTTAAAAGATTCGTGATAATTTTCCATTGAACCACCTTAGCCGTGTAACGCCGCGTTAAGTGGTGAACAACGCCAGCCACCAAACTTAAACCATTGCACCGTAAACACAAAACTCAACTTGAACTGAAAATGCTAAGCGTTGCGAATCTGTCTTAAACGCTTTATTTGCATTAAAGTGGCATCCTCAGAAGTGGCATAGATATACCTAGACAGCCAGCTACCCAATAGACCAACATAATTGAAAAACCTATTACTAGTGTCGTAACTCCTCGGAAAAAAATGTTTCGTATGTGAGCTTTGCGCTCCATACGATCAATAAGCTGTTCTTCCTGTGTAAAAGAAGTATGGTGATTGTACAACTCACCGTAAGCTTTCAATAACTGCTGCTTATAGCTATTGTCACTTGGGCTTGGGTCTTTAAGTGAACGCTCAACCTTTTGATTAAACTGCTCCAAGTTGTCGAAGCGAGCCTTATCGAAACCAAGTAATCTCTGAGTTGCGTGATTTAAAGAAGAGTTGCCACTGCCTAACTTGTCATCTTTTGAATTCGCCATAGTTTCCAATTTCCTCGTTAATACTAACGCCGCATTAAGGTGTGAGCAACGCTACCACCAAACCTAACCATACCACCGTAAACACTATACCAACGATGGAATGAAAAATGCTAAGCGTTGGGAATCACTCTTAAATGCTTTGTTATGTGCGTACTATTTTGAGTTTCGAGGAAGCGAGATTGGAACTTTGAAAGCAATTCGCGAAGTAATGCTATCCTTGGTATCACCACCTTTACTTAATCCCAAACCTAGAACAGAGATTTTAGCTGAACCACTACCATTGTCTTCTGTTGCAACAGCAACATCGAACTCAACGGTTTGCATCAAAGTACTATTTTGAGCTTTAAGATGATTAGAAGACTCTCCACCTGCCATCGGCTTTTCATTAATAGATGCACCGAACTCTATGACTTCTTGCTGAGCTTGATGTACACCTTTACATATCATTATCAATGACTTGGCTACAAACTGATCCAATTCCATTTCTACACCCTACTTATTAACTATCATTAGAGCACATAACGCTTTTTATATGGCTTTTAGCCGCCTTTCATACTCCTATCATGCAGCCTTTCCAATCACAGTTCAATTTATAATCAATAGGTTAATGAGAGGTGTTGGGTATTAGACTGCAAAAATGACGGATAATTTTTTAAAAAGCTTACTTCGACACTCCCTCGGATAGCTACAGATAAGGCAAACGTACAATCACAGATTGTGAGTAAACTTTCGCGCTAAGATGATGTATGGAATCCACTCCCTCCTTTGCCAATTAGACATAGGAGAATGAGACCAAGACAAGGGTTTGAGTAGAACCATCTACTTCCAATAGCTGTATCCAGACTCCCTTCACATCCTTTCGCTCTCCAACAGGATTAACCTCCCTGTCGACAACCTCCCAGCGAAGGCGTTTGACCGCACCTGAACTTTCTAAATATCTTTTTGTATTGTCTAGATATTTGTAAAAATCCTCCAAGCCATTAAATGTTTTTTGAAGGAGTATATCTGGCCGATGTTCTTCTAAATTTGCATAATGTAGTAATGCCATTGCCTATCCTCGTTTGTTTTTCTAGTAATTAGATACAATTAGCATGCCATTACATAAAAAACTTAATCCATTGATTTTATTCAAATAAGAATAAAATAAAACCTTAGACTTATAGAGAGTTAATTCCATTCAGGAACATTTGTTCCATTTTTAATGGTTTGAATCAATCCATCAAATACAACACCGTACATGTGTGATTCATTTCTCCAAACGGGCAGGCACATTTTCGGAACCCTTTGACGTGAAAGGGTCAATTAAGCGAACACTAAACATTAGGAATGCTGTATGGCAGAGCCATACAGCTTCTTCTATCTACTCAGCGACTCAGCGATAATCTCACTATCTATGCTGATATAATATTGAGAAAAGTGCATAGATTAGTTCTAGTGAGTTATGTCTGCCTGAGTCATATCTCAAATTGAAGTCTAACCCAAAATGGTTCATACTATGCCCAAATAAAAAATAGCATGAAATCCATGGATAATCTCAACTACGCACAAAAACAAAGGCTTGCTTTCATTGACTTTAAGTTAATGTTTGTTGGTCACTTTACACGTTCCGAAGTTGTAGAACATTTTAAAATGGGGCTATCCAACGCGACTCGCGATATCAACTTATACAAAGAGTTAGCGGCCCATAACCTTACCTACGACAACGCTGAGAAGCGGTACTTTCAAACAAAAGCATTTGTCCCACTATTTAACCACAACGCAAATGACACGCTCGGAAAGCTTGCAAATCAGCTTTCAGGGGAAGACAGCGTCATTAATGGTTTAGGCATACCATTTGAAACACCGAGTCAGCTTAATGCGCCTGATACCAGCATCATAGCCGTGCTAACTCAAGCCGCGCTAAACAACAAAGCGGTGAAGATTCGCTATGTCTCTTTAAGCAGTGGCGAAAGCACCCGAATTGTTATCCCCCACTCTATCGTCGATAACGGACTACGCTGGCATATTCGTGCATACGATTGCCAGACGAGCGAGTTCCGCGATTTTGTCATTTCGCGAATTACCAAAGCTGAACTGTCGGACAACACCGTACTTCAGACTCAAACCATGCTGGCTGATAAACAATGGATGAGATTCGTACCTCTAGAACTGATACCGCACCCAAATAATGTAAAATATCCAAAAGCGATTGAGCTTGATTACTCTATGAAAAATGGAAAATTATCAATCGAAGTTCGTGCGGCTTTAACTGGTTATTTACTGCGTCGTTGGAACGTCGATTGCTCTGAGAATGCAACACAAACAACGCCCGAGCATCAACTTTGGTTAGCAAACCGACCGACTTTATATGGTGTTGAAAATTTGCACCTTGCATCAGGTTACACCGACCCCGAAGCAGAACACTCAGTCCCGACACACAGCATTAAATAGGACGTGAAGATGAGCGAACATAAGAAATACCTTGGCGACCTAATAGGTGGCAGCCTTATGATTACTGAAGCTCAGCTAATTGCTGAGTTACTCCTATCTGATCCAAGTAAAGAACAATGGGATGAAGCCATTGTTGAACAAAACATTCTGCAAAAGCGTTCGCCAGCTTCAGCAAAGCGTAACGCGGCTACAATCAAAAAACGTATCGCAAATCTGGGGAACAAATTCCTATCAGCACTTGTAAATGCTAACCACGAGGAAGCGGCGCAGTTAATGATGGCTGCAACCTTAATGAACTCTCCACTGCTTGCAGACTTCATGCGCACTGTTGTGATGGACGCTAAACGTATGTACCGCGAAAACATTGACATGAAAGATTGGGAGTACTTCTGGGAAGATAAGTGCCGCATATACCCTGATTTTGCCGATATGTCTGAATCTTCAACCTACAAAATTGCTCAAGTCGCTTTTAAAGTTATGACCGATGGCGGTTTCTTGGAAAGCACAAAAACAAAAATACTCACCAATATTTACATAACCCCTGATGTTCGTGATCTACTCGTTGAGATGGATAGAGACGATATCATCCAGGCTATGGAGATCTACTAATGCTCCAACTACAACAACGTTTAGATAACATCCAATCTCGTTTAGAGAGTGACGAGTTCCTTCAAAACAAAGAACTCGGTGGTGAAATTGGCTTTTACATCTTTGACTATAAACCTGAACATGAACTAGCAATTCGAGAGCATATCGAATTGCTAGAGAAAAAACTGTCAAATCGTGGCTACACATTCGCCAGCATTAACCTGTTTGAAATGATCATCAAACTACTAGAATCACGGCGATTATTGGATAAGTCATTCAAAATGCAGTTTGCCAAAGGTGATGAAGCTCTGTTTAAAGCTCTCAAAGGGCCATTGGAGCAAAACCGAGTTGCAGAGTTCATCGTGAAAGAAGCTAATATAGAAAATTGTGATTTTATCATGCTTCACGGAATGGGAAGTGTTTGGCCGATTGTCCGAGGTCACGGACTACTCAACGCGTTGCACGCTAAAGTAGGTCAAGTTCCGACGGTCATGTTCTATCCTGGTGAATACGATGGCGCTTCACTTAAACCATTTGGTCGAATTGAATCAAACAACTATTACCGAGCCTTTAAGTTGGCATAGCGCACCGTAGTGACGGTTAAGAAAAAGTAGCTACCAAGAAAAGGCAGTTACTAATCAAAACGTACGCTAAACAAGTAAATACTGAATCAAAATATTCTCATTAACAAATTGAGAAAGTTAGCTAGGAATTCCCATGCATTTAAAGCAGCTATTTAAAAAAGATATCTCACGCCCTATCAACGGCGTCGTTAAAGCCGACCAAGTCGGAAACGAAACAGTCTTCGTCGAACTTGATGAGTATGTCATCACCGCTGAACTTAAAGGTCACATTGAGCAATTCTTCAAATACTACATGCCGTCTGTTGATGACCCTAAAAAGGCGTCTGAAACGGGTAAATCTGGCATCTGGGTATCAGGCTTCTTTGGCTCGGGTAAATCTCACTTCATTAAAATCATGTCGTACTTGCTCAAAAACGTTGAGACATCTAATGATGGCGTAACAAAACGAGCAATTGATTTCTTTGAAGACAAACTAGCAGAAGACCAAATGCTGTTGGGCGATATGCGTCGTGCGATCCAGAAAGAGAACAACGTTATCCTCTTTAACATTGATAGCCGCGCTGACACAGATGACAAAGAAGATGCCATCTTAAAAGTATTCCTAAAAGTCTTTAATGAGAAAATGGGTTACTCGGGCGACCACGCACACATCGCAGACCTAGAACGTGATCTAGATGCACGTGGCAAACTGCAAGAGTTCCACCAAGCTTTTGAAGAGCTATCGGGTTCATCATGGTTAGAAGAGCGTGACTCTTATGACTTTTACCGTGACGATCTCGCTGAAGCATTTGCTAAAGTAACAGGCCAGTCTGAAGAAGCAGGTCGCCAAGCAATCGAGCGACTTGAAAACAACTTCAGCTTAGACATTCAAAATTTCTGTAAATGGGTTAAGCAATACCTTGATGGTAGCCCAGAGCGCCGCATCAGCTTCTTTGTGGATGAGATTGGTCAATACATTGGTCAAAACGCTCAAATGATGTTGAAGCTGCAAACTATTACAGAAAATTTAGGCACAATCTGTGAAGGTCGTGCATGGGTGGTAGTGACATCACAAGAAGACATGGACACTGTTTTAGGTCAAATGCAACAAGGTTCTCGTAAAAATGACTTTTCTCGGATCCAACAACGCTTTGATCGAATCTCGCTCTCAAGCTCAAACGTCAACGAGGTTATTGAGAAACGTCTACTCGCTAAAACAGAGCCTGCGCAAACTGCACTAACAGCCTTGTATAATGAAAAAGGCGACATCATTCGAAGTCAACTAAGCTTTGAGAAAACTAATAAGGCTGAGTTTTCCAACTTCACAGGTACAAACAACTTCGTATCGAGCTACCCGTTTGTGCCGTACCAGTACAACCTGATCCAAAAAGTATTTTCTGGTATCTCCCAAGCTGGGGCAGCGGGTACTCACCTAGCAAAAGGTGAACGTTCTCTCATCGAAGCATTTCAAACGGCTACTAATCAGTTCGTTAGTGACGAGATTGGACGTTTAATCCCGCTTTATAGTTTTTATCCTTCAATTAAGAAATTCCTTGATACTGCGGTAGTGCGTGACATTAACCACGCGGCAGAGAAAAGCTCTATTTCCGATTTCTCGGTTCAAGTTTTACAAACACTATTTATGATCCGTTACGTAGATGAGATGAAATCTACCATCGACAACATCGTGACGCTTTGTATCTCGGAAGTTGACCAAGACAAACGCCAACTTCGTATTGATATTACTGAAAGCTTGGACGCATTGGAAAATAACCTTCTTATTGCTCGTCAAGGAGACGAGTACATCTTCTTAACCAACGAAGAAAAAGAAATCGAAAAAGAAATCCAAAACACAGAGATCGAAACGTCCGATGAAACAGTGGAGCTAAGTAAAATCCTATTTGAAGAGATTTTACGCAGCAGCAAAACCTATCGCTATCCTGAGAACAAACAAGATTTCCCAGTTTCACGCTACTGCAATGGTCAACCGTTCGAGAAAGGCTCAATTGACAACGACCTGCACTTAAAGATTGTTTCGCCAATTGACGCTAGCTATGACGATATGACCGATGCTGTCTGCGGTAATGAATCTAAAGATGCCATCTTAATTAAACTGCAAGACAAGGCGCGTCTATTTGGGGAACTACGAACCTACATTCGTACCGCTAAGTACACAAAACGTAATGCAGGTCGTGATGCAGATATGGAACTACTTATCCGAGCGAAAGCAGCGGAGAACAGTGCAAGACGTAAGCAGATTGTCTCTGAGCTAGAAGATGCTATTAAGCAATCAGACTTTTACTTGTTAGGGCAGAGCTATAAAACTAAAGGTGCAACAGCCACTGCTATCATCGACAACGCATACCGCCAGGTTATCGAAGACACCTTCAGTAAACTTAAGTATGTGACGCCCTATTCTGGTGATATTCGTCAACAAATTCAGCAAACTCTTATCGTTGACGACTTGAGCCAATTGAATATTGATTTGTCAGATGTTGAAGCAAACCCTCGCGCTCTGTTCGAGCTAGAGCAACACATCTCAATCAGTGATGAATACGGGCGTCCCCTGACCGCTGGTGACTTGGTGAAGAAGTTTTCTCGTCGCCCATTCGGTTGGAACGATTACGAAATCATCCTGATGATTGCTCGCCTAGCCGTCGCAAACAAAATTACGCTTCAAGCAAATCAGCAAGATGTGCCGTTGCGTAGTGCTTTTGAGCATTTAGACAAAAATTCCAAGCGTGCCAACTTACGAATCCGACGCATTCAGCAACAATCAGAAGCAAACCTGAAGAAAGCAGCCAAGTTGTACAAGTCTGTATTCCATAAGAATGCACCAACAACCGAAAAAGATCTTCATGAGCAAGCACTTCAGCTTTTAAAGAGCATGCTCGCAAAGCTGAAAGATTTCAAAGCAAAATCAACCACTGGTAAGTTCCCAGGTAAAAATGAAATCGAAGATGGCATTGTCTCGATTTCGTCCCTTGTCGAGCAACAAGGAAGCTACAAGTTCATTGATGAATTCTTACGTCAAGGTTCTGATTTAGAAGAATTTGAAGAGGATTATGAAGAGCTTGAGGTCTTCTATGAAAAACAATTCTCAACATGGCAAAGCTTAGCGAATGCCTTGAGTATCGAGTTTGCGAAAAACCGTCACCTACTCAAAACGTCTGAAGTTGCCAATAGCGCATTAGAAAAGCTGGAAGCGATATATAACGATGATCGTCCTTACGGAAAGATCCGTCAGGTGCAAGGCTTAATCGAAACGGTAAGAGCTGTAAACGATGAGATGCTGCTAGCTCGCCGTAACGAAGTGGCAAGCAAGCTAGAGGCTGCAATTGATGACGTTCAGCAACACGTGAGCGAGGCTAAAGCACCAGATACCATCAGTAACGATGCGCTTCGCCCGTTACAACTGTCTCTAAAACGATTAGAGCACCTGACCAGCATCGCTGAAATCAACGAAGAGCTTCGAAATTCAGAGAGTTTAGTAGAGCAAGCTGAAGAAATCATCAATGCCTTTATCGACCAGCAAATTAAAGCGGCTGAACGCCAAGCAGCGTTAGAAGCAGAACGTCGTAAACAAGAAGCTGAATCTAGTGCTGGCAATGACACTAAAGGTAGTAACGGTACTTTAGAGTTAGAGCCTAACAGCTCAAGCGGCTATGGTACTTCCTCTGCAACGATGGATGCAACCAAAGAGCCATTAAAAGTAGCGGAACCTGTAGTCACAAAACCTAAAGCGAAAAAAGTTGTGACGGTCAAAGCTGGGGCTGTTTTCCAAGAGCTAGGCGATACCACTTACTTAGAAACGGAAGAAGAGCTAGAAAACTACTTAGCGGCATTGAAAACTCAACTTTCCGATTTAATTGCTTCGAACCATAGAGTTCGAATCAAGTAAGTAACAGCGCCTCTCACATAGAGAAAGACCTAGCTGAACCATAAAGATAAATAGTGAACCACGCTCTTTGAGCGTGGATTTCTAAACGAATGAAATGAGTATTCAATGAACACCAACAAACTTAAAGCCTACGCACCAAAAGCTCGTGTTGCTTTTATGGAAGCAGTAAAAAGCAGAGCAGCAAAACTCGGTATTTTCGAAGATCGGATTAACGATATCACGCTTGATGGTGACAGCGCGATTATCGAGAAAGAAGTTTACACTCGCAAGCAAGGTCAGCAACGTAACCAACTAGTACAACGTATTAAAGCGTTAGGCACACATGATGGTAAGTTCGTACACAAAGACGGCTTTAACCAGTTTATCAACGAAACCGCCTTTACATGGTTTAACCGTCTAACGGCTATCCGCTATATGGAAGTTAACGAATACCTAGACCACGGTTTTCGTGTGTTAAGCAAAGCCGAAGGCGCACTGTTTGGTGAAGGCTTTGAAATCTTAAACTCAGCCGCTGATGTAGCAGATGAGCTTGGTTTGGACAAAGACCAGATCATTGACATGGTGCTTGATGGCAACAAAGAAGAAGAGCTATACCGCACTCTCCTTCTAGCGCAGTGCCACCAGCTAAGCGAAGCTATGCCATTCATGTTTGAAAAGCTGGATGATGCTACTGAGCTACTACTACCAGACAACCTAACTAAAACTGATTCAATCCTAAAGGATTTGGTCAACGACATTCCTGAAGATAACTGGAAAGATAGTGAAACGGGTAAAGGGCAGATCGAGGTTATTGGTTGGCTGTACCAGTTCTACATCTCTGAACACAAAGATGCTGTAATCGGCAAAGTGGTTAAACGCGAAGATATTCCAGCAGCCACCCAGCTATTTACACCAAACTGGATTGTTAAGTATTTAGTACAAAACTCGCTAGGCCGTCAATGGTTAGCGACCTACCCTGACTCAGAGCTGAAAGACAAGATGGAGTATTACATCACTCCTGCCGAGCAAAGTGATGATGTCATCGAACAACTCAAGGCTATTACACCGACAAGCATTGATCCTGAAGAAATCAAAGTGCTTGACCCTGCCTGTGGTTCAGGCCATATCTTGGTTGAAGTGTATGAAGTACTGCGTGAAATTTACCTCGAGCGTGGCTACCGCCTTCGAGAGATCCCAGAGCTAATTCTAACCAAGAACATCTATGGCCTAGATATTGATGATCGCGCGGCACAGATGGCAGCGTTTGCTGTGATGATGAAAGCGCGTGAGGATGACAAACGTATTTTTTCGCGCGATATCAAATTGAATATACATTCCATTCAATCTACTGAAAACCTGAACATCAACCAGTTATGGGCTGATTTGGATTTAGATGGTAACAAACAAACAGGTTCTATGGGCGATCTATTTGCTGATACACAGGCTGAAACAATTGTGGCGTCCCCAGAAAATAAAGCCTTTTTAGAGTTATTGCAATACCTAGTGGCAAAGTTTTTAGATGGTAAAAATTTAGGTGCTCTCATCGAGATTGAGAGCTGTAAACTACAATCGATAGCTGCTCTTAGAAAGCTTGTTCAAAGCCGCACAAGCAATAGTAACCCAACGATAAAGCATGCAGCAATGGAGTTGCTACCGCTATTAAATCAAGCTTATAACCTAGCATTAAACTACTGTGCAGCTATAGGTAACCCTCCATATATGGGAAGCGGATATTTTAATGAAAGTCTAAAAAACCACGTTAATAGGCATTTCCCTTCATCAAAGTCTGAGTTATATACAGTTTTCGTTGAACGTTCAATGAAACTATTAAAACCAAACAGCCATTTGGCAATGATAACAATTCCCAACTGGATGTTTTTATCTTCTTTTGAAAAGTTCCGAAAGAGCATTATTGATAATTTCTATGTTGATAGCCTAATACATAACGGTCGGGGAGTTTGGGGATCAGACTTTGGTAGCTGTTCCTTTGTATTGAGAAAAACAAACGAACCAAAATTTCTAGGCACATATAAAAAACTATTTAAGGTACATGGCAGCATTTCCAACTCTGACCAATTGCAAACTATGTTCTTTAAATCAAAGCCTTACCTACACGATTTAGAGAGCTTCAACAACATTCCAGGCCAAACGTTTTCCTACTGGGAGGACAAGAGCCTATTGCAATCATTTAGAACTAACCCACTCCTTGGTCAATACTTTTTCTCAGATGGACTCTTGAAAACTGGGAATAACGACAAGTATGTACGCTATTTCTGGGAGATAGACTCTAGGGAAATTGGAATTGGAAATTATATTTTCATGGCTAAAGGGGGTGACGCGAAGGATTTCTATGGCAATGATGAACTAGTCGTCAAGTGGGACAGCAACAGCAGAACTCACTATAAAAAGGATAAGGTAGCACGTATACCACCTAATTACGTTTGGGAAAAACAAGGGATTAGCTGGTCAAAGCTAACGGTGTCCCGCAACACATTTCGAATCCTACCTGAACACCAAATCAGTGAAACTGTAGGCCCATGTATCTATTTAAATGATAATAGCAATATCAGTATACCTGCGACACTAGCATATTTAAAAACACCGACCGCTAACAGGTTTCTTAAACTGTTAAACCCAACCGTAAGTCTTCAAACACGAGAAGTACTTTCACTGCCTTATATTGAACCTTCAGCTGAAATTATTGATGCTTCTGAAACTATTTACTCATTATACAAAAGTGACTGGCTTACCAAAGAATCCTCTTATGAATTCGTTAAGCTTCCTATTCTAACCAGAGAAGGTGGCACTATTTCAACAGCGTATGACTTGCAAGTATATGTGAATAAGTCAATATTAAACAAGGTCAAAAACATTGAATTTAATATTAACAAATACTACAAAAGTAGTGTTTCAACCCCAAACAACGAAGATGAAGATATAGAACATTCAGATATTACTTTACTCTGTAATCCTGACTATCTGTATTCAAGTGCATGCAAATTAGAGCAAAATAACAAGTTTAGATGTCGCAATGTATCCGACCTAATATCCTATAGTGTTGGCTGCATGATGGGACGCTATTCTCTCGACCGTGATGGTTTAGTCTATGCGTACTCTGGCAACAATGGCTTCAAAGAGCTAGTCGAAGAAGGCGCTTGGAAAACCTTTCCTGCAGATGATGATGGTATCGTGCCTTTAGCAGATGAAGACTGGGTATTTGAAGATGATGCAACTACCCTTTTCCGCGAGTTTGTGAAAACGGTATGGGGTGACGAGCACCTACAAGAAAACTTAGACTTTGTAGCAGAAAGCTTATGCCTTGATGCAATCAAAGCTAAAAAAGGTGAAAGTTCGATCGATACTATTCGTCGTTACTTCTCGACTCAATTCTACAAAGATCATTTGAAAACTTACAAGAAGCGTCCTATTTATTGGCTGTTTAGCTCAGGCAAAGCAAAAGCATTCGAGTGTTTGGTTTACCTGCATCGCTACAACGAAGGCACGCTGTCACGTATGCGCACGGAATATGTCACACCACTTATGGGTAAACTTGAGAGCCGCAAGAACATTCTTGAAGACTCTAAAGCAACAGCCTCTGGTGCAGAACTACGGGCAATAGACAAAGAGCTGAAAACGATTGAGAAGAAGCAAGCTGAACTGGTCACTTTCGATGAAGAGCTAAAACACTTAGCTGAAATGAAGATCAGCTTAGACCTCGATGACGGCGTTAAAGTCAACTACGGCAAGTTCGGTAACCTACTCGCTGATGTGAAAGCGATCCACGGTAAGAACCCAGAAGTAATCAAGTAACACAAGCATAGAGCAGCCTTACGGCTGCTCTTTTTCTACTTTCCGAGAACAATAACAATGAAACTACAAAGTCTTAATGACATTTTTGAACGTCGAATCCTCAGGATTCCTGATTACCAACGTGGCTATGCATGGTCTTCTCAGCAACTTGACGACTTTTGGGAAGACATCATTCAACTTGATCCAAGCCGAGTTCATTATACTGGTGTTGTGACACTAGAACCTGCTACACAAAAATTATGGCAAAAGTGGGAGCAAGACGAATGGATTATAGAAGGAGTTGGCTTTAAACCCTTCTACATTGTTGACGGACAACAACGCTTAACAACATCAATGATTTTGATTCAGGCTATTTTAGAGTCAGTCGACCAAAGTACACAGCTCAATTACCAATCGCTAGAAACCATACGCAGTCGTTATGTATTACACAAAGCTGACGATGGACAGCGACAAAGCTTCATCTTCGGTTACGAGAAAGATAACCCTAGCGACGAATACCTAAAGACCATCATTTTTGGCGAACACTCGCATAGTAACCAGTATCAAGAAACCCTGTACACACAAAACCTTAATGTGGCTAAATCGTACTTCAAAGATAAATTATCAACGCTGGCAGAAGACGAAATTGCACTAGTTTTTAAGAAGCTAACTCAGAAAATCAAATTTAATCTCTATGAGATTGATGAAGAAATTGATGTGTTCGTTACATTCGAAACGATGAACAACCGTGGTAAACCTCTGACTAGCCTTGAGTTATTAAAAAACCGCTTAATCTACCTATCTACACTTTTCCATGATCATGAAGGGCATGAGGTTTTACGCAGTAAAATTAACAGTGCATGGAAAACCATGTACGAATATCTTGGGAAAAATCCTGACCACCCTCTTAATGAGGACATTTTCTTACGAAACCATTGGACGATGTACTTTAAGTACAGCCGTAACAAAGGGGACGATTACATTAAGTTTCTGCTAAACGAGAAGTTCACTGCTTGCAATGTCACTCATCCAAAAGATGAACAAGAGCGAGTTTCGGTAGAAGAAATCAGTGAATACGTTGAAAGTTTACAAGAATCAATTCGTCATTGGTTCTACATCCACAATCCTTACTTCTATCTTCCTAACTACAATGACGACAAAAACAAGCTATTACTTGATAGGCTACAACGTCTAAGCTTCCGTGCTTTCAGACCTCTCCTACTCGCGGCGTTTGTATCCAAGCAATCTTGGGAAGAGATCAATGATTTGCTAACCGCAGCGGAGCGCTATAACTTTACCCTGTTCTCACTATGTCACCGCCGTTCGAATACTGGCGACTCTGAGTTTTTTGGCATGGCTAGAGAGTTATTAAAGGGCAACCGAGCCATCAGTTCGGTTATCAGTACGATCAACGGTTGGGTCGATTACTACTACGACCCTGCTCGCTTTCACAGCTACATTGCAGAAAAGTATGAATTAGGGCAACAAGGCTTCTTTAAATGGGATGGCTTACGTTACTTCTTGTTTGAATATGACGCTTGGTTAACCAAACGCGGTAAACAAGAGACCATGAAACTCGGTTGGAATGACTTTAAAGCAACAAGCAAAGATAAGATCACCATTGAGCATATCTTCCCACAGACACCTTCTAACCAGTATTGGCAGGATCGCTTTGGAAGTTTAACCAAAGAGCAAACAACATGGTTAGCTAACTCATTGGGTAATTTAGTACCATTAAGCCGAGCAAAGAACTCCAGCCTGCAAAACGATGGATTCGATGATAAGAAGAATAACGGTTCAGGCGTTGGCTATTACAACGGTTCAGCATCAGAAAATGAAATCGCTCAATTAGAGGAATGGTTACCTGAGACTATTCTTTCCCGAGGTCTCGCATTGTTCGAGTTTATGGAGAAACGCTGGAGAATCTCACTGGGTGACGAACAGTTTAAAGCCAAATTGCTTCACTTAGACTTTCTCGTAAAGAGTGAACAACAAGAACAACAGATCGCATAAAACAGTAACAACGTGTTGCCGAGCGTTGTATACACTCGGCACTCACTTGCAATATCTAGAAGAAAGAAAATGAGCAATACATACAAACAAGATAAAGATTTAGAGCTTCTACGTTATGCAGATAACGATATGTTAGGTGTTTTAGTTAACTATCTTACCACTGACAAAGATGGAAAAACTCGCTACACCGAAACGTTAACAGGAGACAAGCAGTTCCAAGCTGCGAAAGGCGATTACCGACAAGTGTGGCAGCAAATTGCTGGTGAGCTACAGCATTTTGGCGGTGATACGTTGGTTAATTTATTCAGACGTTCAGGGGTTGAATATAAGGAAATTCTTATTGATGTTTGCAAGAAACTTAGCATCAAAACAGACTACAAAGCTGAGGCCGTTGATATTGAGCAGGCTCTTCTAGCAAAGCTATTTGCGGACTCTTGGGAAAAAATGTCTGAAGCTGAGCGAGAGGAGTTATGCAATTTGGTGCTTGTTTAGACTCAACGTAAGCAACAGTTACACAAGCACCAATCTCTCACTTTACCCCTTCAGCTCTCAGCGATTTTTGCTTCATAAAGTGTTAAACTCCCAAACAGTTAGCACTTTTCCACAGCCAACATTTAGGCGATGCAAAACAACAATGAATATTGACCAGATCACTAGCGGGCTATTAGCCAAATTTGAAAAAAGCAGACTTGTCTTTTGGCAGGACACGGACAATGAGTTCAACGACCTTATCGGATCGCTTTCTCTAGACTCATCTTACGAAAGTACGAAAATAATCCATCTAGATGCGTTGTCACACCTCGAAGTTAAACACCGTATTGAACTGCTAGAACCAGAGACGGCTTTTCTGCTTTATAGCAATAAAGCACCTAACGAACCAACACGCGACTGGTTATATGACGTTCGACTTTATGCACAAGAGTTTTATGCCGATAGTAGCTCTATGATCCTGAATGATATTGGCATGAACATGGAGTTTCGACCTGTCATTGCCAAGTACAAAACCTTTTTCGGCAATAAACAGCGTGTCACTCGATTGAAGAAGATCCTTCCACCATCAGCTAACGAAAGGGAACTAGAGTTAGCGCTTATCGCCGCGACTTTAAAAATCGAAACGCCAACGTTTGTTACTATTTTACAAGCTTTACTCGCTGAACTAGCTAACGATTTTGAATCCAAAGAACTGTTAACCGAACTTGATAAATTCAATTTAAGCGAACCATTTTGGAGGTTTGCTTATGAAGAATTAGGTTATATCGTTGAAAAAACAGATGAAAATGCTAAAGCGCCATCGATTCAAGAATTAGCTGTAAAGCTTCTCTTTACAGAATGCTATCAGTCACTAATCAATGGTGGTTGCTCAAATTCCGACGAAGTAGTTACTCGATTTACAACACACCTATTACCAATGCCAACACAAGAACAGCTTGAAGCTGGGTATACGGCAGAACGTGTTGGTATGAATTCAGGCAGACGTGCTCAAGTTGTTAGCTTCGTTATTCAACTAAGAGAAAGCCGCATTCATCAAGATAACTACAATCGCCTTGCTCGTCAGATAGAGCGAGATTATGAGATTTCCGACAAGTTAAGACTTATTGATACCCCGAAAAAGCTAAAACTAGTTGAGACCTTTGAGTTTGCAGATAAACAATTATCTATCTTACTCGTCAATAACATCTCATCGTTAAGTAGCGAAGAGATAAACAGCCTGGTGTCACATAGGCTTACTACGCATTGGTGCCACGTTAAGACTGAATTTGTAGATACTAAATATAAGAATGTATATTTAGCTATCAAATCAGCCAAGCAGTTTTATACGCTAAGAACTAAGTACATTGATGGGTTTGATTTCAGCTCAGCAAAAGAACTTTACAGGGCTTATGAGCAAGAACTTTTCCTTTTCGATACTGCTTACCGAAACTTCTTTGAAAATGCGAGCCATGTTGCCCATCAAGGCTCAGATATTTTGAAAAAGCTAAAACTTGTCGAAGACATCGAAGACTTATATGTCAATTGGTACTTACACGATTTGGCTATCGCCTGGGGAAAACATGTCGATCTAGAAAACCTACTAGATACATGGAAGCTCAGTGGCGTCTTTAATCAATATGACTTCTATAAAAATGAAGTGGAACGTATCTTCCAGTCAAGCCAGATCAAACGTGTATTTGTCATTGTGAGTGACGCTCTTCGTTATGAAGTTGCCCACGAAATACATGAAAAAATAAACAAAGAAAAACGCTTTAAGTCTGTCATTAAGTCTCAGCTTGGTGTAGTTCCTAGTTATACCCAGCTTGGGATGGCATCGCTTCTTCCTCATCAAGAGCTAACCGCCCATATTGGTAAGGACATCAAATACAAAGCTGACGGTTTAAGTGTTCATGGCTTAGATAACCGCCATGCAATACTAGAAAAATATCACGGTATGGCTGTGAAAGCGTCTGATGTCATAAATTGGACAAACGAAGAAGGTCGAAAAGCGGTAGCTGATGCTCGTGTTGTTTATATTTACCACGACCAGATTGATGCTATTGGCGATAAAGCCGCTACAGAAAACCAGACATTTGATGCTTGTGCAGATGGTATTGAGCAAGTGAGATTACTGGTTGAAAGAGTTATCAATAAACTAAACGGTAATCGCATCCTTGTGACTGCCGACCACGGATTTTTGTTTAAATCTAGCGATGTTGTTGAATCTGATAAGACGGCACTCTCCGTAAAACCACATGGCACAATTGAAGCTAAAAAGCGCTACCTCATCGGACAGAAGCTTCCAGAAGACAGTTTCTATTGGAAAGGTGACATGGCCGTAACGGCTAAGTTGTCTGCCAATGGTGACCAAGCCGAGTTTATTGTTCCTCGCGGCTCAAACCGCTTTAACTTTGTGGGTGGTGCTAAGTTCATTCACGGTGGAATAATGCCACAAGAGATTTGTGTTCCAGTTCTTCGTATAGAGCACTTGAAAACGACCAAGCAAAAGACAACTGCAAAACAAAAAGTAGGTGTAGTGCCACTTAGTAATGGGCTTCGTATTGTTACACTTAGTGAGAAAATTGAGTTCTTACAAACCAATGCCGTTGGCGATCAATTTAAAGAACGTAACCTAAATATTTGGATAGAAGACCCTGAAGGCACTGTTGTTTCAAACAAAGCACAGATACTGTTTGACTCTTCAGCCTCAAATTCTGATGAACGCAAACGCAATGCGATACTGACGCTAAACGGCAGCAACTTCGATCGAACTACCCCATATAAACTAATCATGTGGGATAGTGAGCAGGGTGACCGCTACGCAACTCATTCGGTAACAATCGACTTGGCAATCCAAGACGATTTTGATGATCTTTTTTAACGGAACTTATTCATGATTGACGATAACAACGATAGTAAAGCAACGGAAGTTCATCACTACCATCATTTTGACAATGAAGAAAATGACACTTCTCCACAACCTGATGAAAGCCCCCTTTCTCTGGAAGAGGTCATTGCACAAGAAATCAAAGATGTTCGAGATGTCGACTTAGACGATCTCATGACCACTGAGTTCAAAGGACGCGTTGTTCGCAAAGACTTAACGAAACAGCTTAAAGAAGGGGCAAACGTCCCCGTTTACGTCCTTGAATATCTGCTTGGTATGTACTGTTCGGCAACCGATGACGATCTTATCGAAGCAGGAATGGGACGCGTTAAGAAAATCTTAACGGATAACTACGTTCGACCTGATGAAGCTGAAAAGGTTAAATCTCTCATACGTGAACGCGGTACACATAAAGTCATTGATAAGATATCGGTTAAGCTCAACCAAAAGAAAGACGTATATGAGGCAAGCCTATCTAACCTTGGTATCAAAGACGCCGTTATCCCTGCAAGTATGGTCAAAGAGAATGAAAAGCTCTTAACTGGAGGGATCTGGTGTATCGTAACGTTGAGCTACTTCTTTGAAGAAGGTCAGAAAACCTCGCCATTTTCTGTTCTGGGACTAAAAGCAATTCAAATGCCTTCTATGAATATGGATGAAGTGTTTAATGCTCGACGTAACTTTACCATGGATCAATGGCTCGACTTGCTCCTTCGTTCTATTGGTATGGAACCTACTAACTTAGAGCAACGCGCAAAATGGCATATTCTTGCTCGAATGATTCCTTTTGTCGAAAACAACTACAACGTGTGTGAGCTTGGCCCTCGCGGTACGGGTAAATCGCACGTATATAAAGAATGTTCTCCAAACTCCCTACTCGTTTCTGGTGGTCAAACTACGGTAGCAAACCTTTTCTACAATATGTCGAGCCGCCAGGTCGGTCTTGTTGGCATGTGGGATATCGTCGCTTTTGACGAAGTCGCTGGGATTCGTTTTAAAGACAAAGATGGCGTGCAGATCATGAAAGACTATATGGCTTCAGGATCATTTAGTCGTGGTCGTGACTCTATTGAAGCAAAAGCTTCTATGGTTTTTGTGGGCAACATCGACCAAAGCGTTGAGACTTTAGTTAAAACCAGTCACTTACTGGCCCCTTTCCCTACCGAGATGATTGACTCAGCATTCTTTGACCGCTTCCATGCCTATATTCCTGGTTGGGAAATCCCTAAGATGAGACCAGAGTTCTTTACCAACCGTTATGGTTTAATCACAGATTATCTCGCAGAGTACATGCGAGAGATGCGAAAACATGGCTTTGCGGATGCTATCGATAAGTTCTTTAAGTTGGGTAATAACCTAAATCAACGTGACGTAATAGCCGTTCGTAGAACAACATCAGGTCTATTAAAACTTCTAGTACCCCATGGCGAGTACTCTAAAGAAGACGTACGTACATGTTTGACGTATGCCCTTGAAGTGCGACGTCGAGTGAAAGAACAGCTCAAAAAAATTGGTGGGATGGAGTTCTTCGATGTCAACTTCTCTTACATCGATAATGAGTCGCTTGAAGAGTTCTTTGTAAACGTTCCAGAGCAAGGTGGTTCGCAGATTATCCCACCAGGCATGCCTAATGCTGGCGTTGTTCACTTCGTTAGCCCTGGTACTGCTGGCAAGCTCGGCGTATTCCGAATTGAAACTCAAAAAACGGCGGGCCATGGTAAGCTAACCACTTCAGGTTTAGGATCAGATACCGAAGCAAAAGAGCAAGTGAAAGTGGGATTTGAGTATTTCAAAGGTAACTTGTCGCGCATCGCAGCAAACAATCAATATTCTGATCATGAGTTCCACTTACACTTTGTCGACCTACAGATGTCTGGTAACTCACATAGTTCTAGCCTCTCATCATTGATTGCGAACTGCTCTATCCTTCTTGGGAAACCAATGCAGGAATCAATGGTTGTACTCGGCTCTATGACACTTGGTGGAGTGTTAAATCCTGTGCAGGATTTGGCAGGTTCTATGCAAGTAGCACTTGAAGCTGGTGCAACAAAGATCCTTATTCCAATGGCTTCTGCTACTGATATTCCTACAGTGCCAGCGGAGACATTTACTAAGTTTCAAGTCAGCTTTTATAGTGATCCTGTTGATGCGGTGTATAAAGCGCTTGGGGTTAGTTAAGCTAACAAACAAAAAGAAGCGATCATTTTGATCGCTTCTGTATCTAATCGAACTAACTTAGTGAATTGAATCAATCGTACTCACAATCAACCATTTTCATATACATCTGTAGTGCGAAATTCCCATCATTCCAATATAGCTGACGCCCGTTCATTTCACTACAGTCCTCTACATATTCATCGTACTCTTCTTCACTATCAAACACTTTGGTACGATTGATCATGCGATCGCCGTTTGCTTCAGAGTCGATTGCTACGAGTAAAACCTTATCTCCATCGGCTTCGGTGTATTTCTCTAAATGGAAGCCGCCCACGATTCCACAGCCAGCAGCACTTGTAGAAGATTCATTTAGCTTCAACCCACAACTTTCCTCTAACAGTGCATCAAGAGTGCATTCTTCCGAAAAGCCTTGCTCGGCTTCAGCGACAACTTCTTCAAAGAATCTGGTCATTAGCTCTTCGTCAAAGATACCTAATTCATCAGTATCTCTGTAATTATCCCTAAGGCAGTCATCATGACTGATATCGCAAGAATAAATTTGACAGTAACAATCAAACTCACCATCCACTAACTGAACGGTAAGCTCACCTTCCCACTTGATAGTATCACTCTCAACACTCGCCCATACCAATGCTTCGTAGCTTTCGTATTCATTTTTTTGGATGTTACTAAATCTTACTTCAATCTTACTCATGCTGCGTAACCTCTTGTTGTAGTTACAAAGCTTGAGTGAAGCGTTTCAAACTGAGAAGCCATGCGTTCAACCACGGAATCAGGCACACCATGTACATTCTGATAACTCCCCTTCACTTCAATCACCTCAAAGGCCAGCTCCATGTCATTCGCTAGGTTTTGATAGAATTTCATTTCCCAGTTTTTCACGAACGTGTTGGCAACAACAACATTGAAACCAGCTTTCAAAAGACGGGTAGTTTCAAGCTTGCACCAGTTATGTGCATTCTTAATCTGAGCATTATCGTATTGATATAGGCCATCTTTATCGATGAAAAACTGATCAGCCTCAACCAACTTTGCATCTAAAGTCTTAGCGTGCGTTGACTTCCCAGAGCCTGGGATACCTCTCACTAGAGTAAGTTTTTGCCCGTTGATCACCATCTTATACCTGACCTTCTTTGAGAATTGACGATACAAATAACGGTTCTTTAGTCATCAACATGGCACGAGGAACACGATTGAAGCGAAGATCTTCATTCAGAGTCTTAACCTTTTCTACAAGGTCTGCTTTAACTTGCTTGGTCAGTACTTGAACCTTGGCACCAAACGAATCGAGTATTTCAGAGGTTAGTTTGTCACTATAAATTGCGTTGCCAATGACTAATTTAGATGTAAATGATACCTTTTGGTCTTCGGCGGAAAAACTCAACGCAGCGATGTCTCCATAATCGTGTAGAAGAAGAACTTCATCACCATTAAGAGTGTGAACTGCGTATTGACCATCTCGCAATAATTGTCGTACTATCAATGAGATAGTATTAAACTCACTGATTTCGAACAAAAACTCTGGAGCAAGCAAATACCCAGAAAAAAGTTGGGTTATAAGTTGCCTATGATTAGCAAAAGACGGATGTAGCTCTAAGTCGCTAATACCGTAGCACTCATCAGCATTACAAATAGCAACTAGTTCTAAATCGACAAAGAGTCTTATCTGATATTGACCTGATACATCATCTAGGAGTGGAGTACCGTCGCAAGACGTAACTATGAGATGGGCGTTGGAGGACTCTAAAAGAGAATTCAATTTCTCCCCATCAAGATCTAGGAAGAAAGAAGTGAACTGTTTTTCTGTGTTAAAAATATCCATGATGGACTCCATTAATAATATAAACTCATTATTGAGTTTGATAACTTAGTTCAAACACCAAACTTTCTGACTAATTTTTAGTCATTTTGGCACGTATCTTTAGATGCTGTTTCAAGTACTTTTATAGAAATACACATCCAACGTATTATTTTATTATCTAAGTTGTTATATTATTATTGAGTCCATAGAGCTTCCTCAGTGGAACGCTATAAAAGCTACCACCACATCCAATACAAAGTCAACAGAAAAAACCATTTATTAAAGCGAAAAATTCCAAAATAGCATTTTTTACTTACGTTTATGTATAATTAAAGCATAAGCATTGGTCATAATTAGTGGAAAAACCTTCGGCCTAGATCAGTCAGAGAGAACGATACCAGAGATTTCGGGAGCAACGTTACTTTAGAAAAAGCAGTATGATAAATCATACTGCCCTGTCTACCTTACGCAGCAATTCCCCTTTAAATCAACAAATCAATTATTGAGATTGCATTCATTTGCTTTTGTCCGTGACTACAAACCTCGTATTCACGGTCATCGATTAAGCATATTACATCCAAGTTTTCTCGATTAGTCTTAACGTGAGATGCATAAATGCTAAAAATAAATCTAGTCTCACAACCATCAGCAGTCAGGAATTTAGCTATAAGAGCGCTACTTTTTTCTGAATTTGAAAATCTGATTGCATCGAAACTTTTCAAAATCCAAGAGGGTTTTGATTTCGAAAACGTGACTGCTAATGACTCAGCGGAGTGCGGGATCATCTCTAACCTATCTTTCACTTTCAACTTTGACATTACACCATACGACGGTATGTTGACGTTTAATAACGTAGTACCGTGACTCATGTTTCGGTTCTGATAATCAAAATCAGTTTTTATATCTTGAAAATGTAATTGGTAGGCATCGTAATCAATCGTGATGCACCGCCCATTATCCTGGTCAATTATATAGTTACCAATTTCAGTACTTGCAGACTTCTTAGTAAATCGCTCAAAAAGTTTCTCCAAATACTCATCACTTATTCTCATATCCGACACCTTCGTTCTTCCATCAACTATCATTAAACAACATTCAATCAACTCTTTATTAAACTGAGAACCTCTTGGGTTCTGTCTCAGTAATATCCTCTCTATCGGTGTGAGTTGATAAACAAATCTAAGCGCACAAAAGCAGCACGTTTCAGAATATCCTTCCATATAGTCTCCCTTCCCTAGTAATACAGTTTCTTCTCGTGCCACGAAACTAATGTGGCAATTGTGACAACTTTTAGATGTGGCTTATAATTCCACTTAGTTATGTCTTCTGACAAAGGTATAAGAAAATCATCAACTTGGCAGAAAATATAATCTACACCTTTAACATGATGGCTTTGTAAATCAGAGGTTCTATTTATGAATAAGCAAGACAAATGAGAACCGCTCTTGGTGATTAGCCCAAACTTAAACGCAGAAAAACAGTCATCATCGACTATGAGATTGTTACCATGATATAGCAAAATATGCTTAATCTGATTTAGAGCAGAAAGTTCCCCGCTAAGATCACTTTCGAGAAAGTACATAAAATCCGTACCAAGATAGACTTGCCTAATATAGCTTTCTAACTCAGTATATTCAGTTATGTTTGAGTTGTATTTTGAGAGGCTGTAACTAATCTCCCAATCTAAATACATGTCTGGCTTTCTATTTAATAGTGCCAGTTGCACTGATTTAATTAATGGAATGTCACATATATATTCTTTACGATTAATATTGTTAACAATACCGATATTATTAATAATATTAGATATGTGTAAATGAAGTTTTGATGAAGTTAAAGGATGATTAGATTGATCGAAGTCAGTAGTATCACAATTGTACATAATGTCCTCCATAGAGAGTTAGAATTAAGTAAGTTTAAACTTTGCTTTAAGCAATTTTATTTTTCTTAATACTGTTATTATCTATTGAGGACACCGATATCAGAACGATACATTTAGTGTCTAGTTAGCGATAGGAGACCAATTGCCAGCTAACATATGAAATACATTAATCACTTCTTAGTAAAGAGTCAATGTTTTATTTTATAAATATATACAATATTAATACCTTAATTTTTCTAGTTCTTTGTACGTTGTAACCAAGATCGAAATAAACCTTTTAACTGTCCCACCGTCTAGAGAATGAGTATAAACCCCTTCTATACTTGTGGGGAGTGATATAAAGTGGCACTGAGAAGCACCACTTTTTCTGTTCTTGTTCCCGATATTGTGCGGTGAAAATCAATGATGTTCTTTGCATTAATGTCTTTTGTATTTTTTATATTAAAAAATCGATTAGATCATTGTCTTCAAAAATAGCGATAGCACCAGAAATCCCTGGATCACAAGATATTAAATACATTTAACACTACCATTTTATTATAAGCATTCTTTAATTGTTAAATTTTATTTTTAATTAAATCTGTAATTATACTCAATTTATGTCATTTAAAGATATCAAGGAATACATTTTAAATAGAATTAAAAAAAGCCCCAATGGGGCTTTTGAGTCAGGTTTTGTGTTTTTGGTATTACTGATATTTTCTTGCTATCTCTCGAATCTCTTTCATTTTCTTCTTGTCATCAGTAACAATGATTTCAAGAAGTTCGAGAACCTTAACTTGTAGCTTACTGCATTTCTTTCCCGCGAACGCTTGCTGAACAGTGTTCCTAGATAGCCCTGTCAGCTTAACCATGCCGCCAACTGGGTTGATGACTAAGTTGTTGTATCCGTGCTTTTCTTTGAACAGATACTTGTCTGCAAATTCAATTACTTCGTTAGTGTGTTGCATGCTGTGCCTCTTGTTATTTTTATTAAAGCCCCTGTCAGGGGCTTATTGGAGGGTTATGAGTCGTAGCGATAGACTTGCTCATTAACCAAGGCACGCTGCATATCTCTTGCTTCATCGATAAAACTACAATCAATCAAATCAAACTTCTCGTATAGCTCGTGAATATCGATGAACTCCCATAAAACTCGCTCACATACATCTTCTTCCCCAAAAACGATCTCTTCGAAGAATCCGCAGACAGAACCGCTTTCTTCTTCCATGTAATCGACATCCCACTCGCTTAACATAAGCTTTTCTCTTTGAGCAGCAACAGCTTTGGTCATTAGAGATAGAAGTAGTTCTTTTTCGCTTTCAACTTTGATTTCTGTTTCTTTGAAATTTTTCATTTTTGTATTTTCCATTATTATTATTATTAACTTTCGGTGTTTAAGTGCCTTCCTTCACTGTATAGTTATATTATAAGACCTTGTGTTATAAATGCAAATAGAAAAAATTATAATAAATATCATTTTTAATGATTATCTTTGTTTTATTTTAAAATAATGCACAAAAAGGCAAAAATGGCAATTTGATGTCAATTATCTTTTTTAATTCATTTAAACTCATTCAACTAAAACAGATAATTTATTTAAGATAAAAAATACCCCAACCAGCAGCGACAGGTCAGGGCAGAAAAAGACCCCAGTTGGAACTAGGGTTAAAAGCTTTGTAAAGTATGAGTTGACGTACAATCACCTCACACTTTTAACATAACAAGTTAAAACATTATAATCAACACTTAAATGTCACTTCCAGCTAAATTAAATTGCAAATAAAACAATGCTAGTGTGCTTTTATCTTTTAAACCGTCATTTATTATATTAATTGCTTTTCTTTGCGTGCAAAATAGCATTTCACTTAAAGCTTTGCTAGATGCTTTGTTTCTATAAGTGTAACCGTTTTCGATTAAAATTGATGACACTTCATTTCCGCTCAAGAACGGTTTTGAGTCGATTAAATTATTAACACTATGCATGTTCATTTTCCTTCTTATTATTATCTGTTTTTTCTACTGCCGCTTTTTCTGCTGCAACTTCCGCTTCAACTCTAGCTCTTTCACTTTCTCTTCTCTTGTCATCAACAAGAACGAACTGCGCTTGAATTTCTTCTATTGCATTGCTTTCAAACAAAGCTGACTTAGCAAGCTTGTGCAACGTGTAGATTTTACCGTTCGTAGTGTTGCCCTTTCTGTTTCTCTTCTCTTCAAATCCAAGTGCAGTCATGATTTCTTTAAGTGCTCTTGATGCAGCCTTTTTGCCCTTGGTGTCCGAGCGTTTCTTGCCTGCCTTTAGTTCACATAGTCCAGCAGCGTTAAAAGTTGATCGGTGCTGTTTGTCAACGATGTGGTTGTAAACTGCCGTGGTGTCTTCAACTACAATTTCAGTGTCTACACTAAGTTCCTTAACTCCGAGCGCGTCAGCCAGAACTTTCATAGCTTTTGCCTCTTTTGAGTTAGTGCCTCCGTTCAGAAGGTTGCCTTTCAGCGCTTTCAGGAAATCTTTTTTGAAAACTTTGTTAAACTCATACACATCTTCACCAACACACTCAGTGCTAATGCGCAGTCTTTGTGCTATCTCATACTTCTTAACTGCGTAGTTTTCATCCGTTTTCAGCTCTTCTTTTTCTTTTAGTTCTGCAATTGATACATTATCGAGATTAAGTGCTTCAGTAGTAGCTTTCATCTCTGACTTTTCGAAAGCTTCTTTTGATACCTTATCTGCTTTTGAAGCTGCCTTAATTTCTTCAAAATCAACATCAACACGCTCAACATTAAAGCCAAGTAGCTGTAGTGTTTTAGCTAGTGTAAATCGAAGATTACTTTTAAGTAATTCTTCTCGAACCAGAAACTCAGCTTCTAATTCACTAATGATATTGCCCTCAATTGCGTCAGCACGGTAATCAGTGTAAGCAGCCACTTGTGAAAATGTTGGTACAGTAAAAGTCAATCTAATAGCTGTTCTAAGTCTTCTTGCTAGCTGAATCAATGCGGTTGGCAGAAGAACGCGATTACAAAGCACTATGACTTCTTCAGCATGATGCGCTGTAATGCTGAAACCTTCTTTTAAGCAAGGTGATACAATAACAGTACGATATTTAACAATTTCTTGATTAGGATTCTTAAGAAATGCACGTTGCGCTTTCCCGCTCTTATTTTCGCTGTGTAAGACTAGGATTCCTGCTTTCAGCGCTTTATTGTAGTCAGCCTTGCCTCTAGCGTTTGTGTAGCCTGACTGCTCGACCAGGCGGTCGATTTCGCTTTTTCTGTCGCAAGCAATGAACATGGGATTTTTATCAAGTAATTTTTTAGCTATTAGCTCTTGATTCATCATCTCGATGCTTTCGACAGTAGTAGCGATATCTCTGTATACGTTTTTACACATGTTCACAGTTTTGACTTTGCGACCAAAAGCTTTTGCATATCTCACAGAAATCGCGTCAGTAGCATCGGCGTCCATAAAAATAACTTTCTTGTTGCTTCTTATAGCTTGAGCTAGTTCTGCTCTAATCGTTCTTTTAGCTAACTCGCTGATATAGCCAGAGCGCGGATCGAAGATGGACTGTAAAACCTTCTCGCACTCATCAATGATGATGGTGTCTGCTTCTTTTACTGTCTCTGCTGTAAAAGCATTGGTAAGAGAGTTGACCGTAGCACTCAAGTGACTCGCATTTTCAATGACATGCATTTGTTCATCATAAAACGCTGAAGCAACATTAGCAGGAGTATGCTGTTTAACCACAGCGATAAGACCAGTTATAGTGGCTGTCTTGCGTCCTTTGCTTGCTTCTCTTTCAATTAGAGCTTTTGCAAACTCAGTTTTGCATGTTCCTGTCGGTGAGCGTAGAACAACCACGTTACGCTGGTTCTGAGCAAAAACTTCCATTTTCATGTCGTGCAGTGTGAATGTGTTGTGGTCAGCGGTAAGAGTGACAGATTTGATGATTTCTTCCATCAGGTCAGAATGAGATTCTTCGTAGATAGCTTCTGCTTTTTCTGTACTAACGCCAGTCCACTCAATTAAGCTTTTCACCGCTTCTTCATCTGATGAAATTACTGAAGGAACTAGAGATTTGACAGACTTTGCGCTCTCTCTGAGAAGCAACTCAGAGTTGAAGTGATTAAAAGCTTCGCACACATATTTCGCAAAACCTACATCACTGTTACCAGTGGTAATTCTTGTGTCAGTGCTTATGTCGTGCATATTTAGCTTATGCTTAATCGCAGTAAGAGCAATGCTTGATGCATACTTAGCTTTGAAGTCGAAATGAATAGCTGTAATTACTTTATCTTTAGCTTCATGCTTTCTGATAGTTAAAACAAGATTGTTTTGAGATGTTACTACTATTCTGTCTGTAGAATTGAATTCTTCTGCTTTAGTTAGAAGTGTTTCATCATCTGATGATATGAAGAGTTGAGTGTCTACTGCACTTTCTCCTTTAATACAACTGTACGTCATTTTAAAAACTGCCTTCCCTCTACGGGGATTATAATTATACTTTACTCTTTCAGAGTAAGTGAATTATTTTCACCTTACAAGTTATAATTTATATTAATACAGCAATTAAAAGTGGTTATTATTCCTTTATTATACATGATAACTTTGTTTTTATTTTACGCAAAATGCTTCGCATGTTTGCTTGTTCTATCTGTTCTTATCTCTTGCTAGTTTTTTATTCACACTAAACTATGGACTATGTAGTGTTGATTTGTATATAAAATAAGTAAAACATAGTCCATACCTAAGCCCTTAACTAGCAAGGCTTCAAAGCAAATTAGAACTTAAAAATAGATAAAAGCCAGTTTCTAAACTCAAAAAACTTAATATGCATGAATAACGAATAAAAAATCAAAGAAGACAAACAAACTAGGGAAAGTTAACTGCGAAGTAGTTAACACTTCTGTTCCTTAGCTCTCTCCGCTCCTTCAATCGAACTAGGAAGAACTCCTTCCTAGTTGAAACCTCACAGTTCAGCTCTTTCTAGTGCGACAACTTTTTCTCTTTTTCTTATATAAAATAATATTTTTCTGTCGCACCCAAAGCCTTATGGAACAAGGGCTAAGAGCACTTTCGAACTTGAGTTTTAAAAATAGCTAAAAGAACGCACAAATCACAGGTAGGGGTATACGCAAGTAGAATGAGATATAATACCGACCATCCCAAATCATCTAGAAGGTTTATGATGAGACAAGCTAAGAAGCAGAGCGATAAGATCGGTCACACTAGTCGAGCAAAAATGCTGCGTCTTGCTGATATAGTTAGAACAGTAAGAATTCGACTTGAAGAAGTTAAAGACAAGCAATCAGACAAGTTAGATCGTTAATCAGATCATTTACTAGATCGTGCTGCTATCGCAAGTTCTAGCGCTTCAAGATTCAGATCTCGGTTCAGTTCCCCGTTACACAGTTGAATCGAAAAAACAATGTGGGAAACATCAAAAAAATGCAATTAAATCATCTCTTTGACTACTCTTCCCCATTTTGTTCCCCAAGCTATTTGAATTTAAATAAACGAGAGCAAAAAACAACCACTTAAAAGACTGATTCAGAGTGCGTTATACCCTCAAATCAGCCGCTCCTGGGCAACTCTTGGGGTAAGCTTTCTAGCGTTCCAAGATGCCTCCAAAAAGTGGACGATGCCCATAAGAAACTAACGACAAGCCTGAACCGATTTATGATTATGCTCATAGACATAGGTCAGAGAACAAGCGCTCTCTGGCTTTTCACACTAGGCATAAATTTTGTACTGTCTGCTATCTATGGGGAACATTCTCAGAGTTCAGCTAAAGTAGCCTCTACCTCTCTACGTAACTCTTCCTCATCTAGATAAAGTTAGTATTTTTAGCAAATAAATTCTTATCCATACCGTAAGTAGCGTTCTCGACCAACAATTCATCTGAAATGACAACTGAGTTTAAGTATTTCTATTGAATATAACGAGCTATTGATTGTACAAGCACTTACAGTTTTCCTGATGCTAATATTAAGCTTGGTATTCGTCCCTTTCTCAATATAACGCCTTTCATGTTGTCTTTTACATTTACAACAAACTTGCTAACATCTCTTTCCGTGTAATTATACGGGATTCTGATTTCAAAATCGTGCCAAACTCCGATCTTAACCACCATCTGCATTTCGCAAAAGACAACTCTAATTTTATAATCTTTCATTATTTGATTAAATCTGAATCTGTCTTCTGATCTACTGAGGTCTAAGTTTAGGTCTTTTAATGTCCCTGTTACTCTTGCTTTGGCATTTTCGATTTCTTCGGTGATAAGAGCTTCCTTGGCAAGCAACTCTTCGTAATCCTTTTCCCAGCTCGGATCAGAAGGGAATTTGATCATATATTCCCTAACAGTATCTAATTGTTTGATTTTTTCATCTCTTTTCGCTTCTAATGCTGAAATATCAATCGAGCTGCCCACTTCATATTTGATCTCTTTTAATACTGCATAGACTGTGTTTTGAGCTTGAAAATAGTTGACGTTTTTCGCTTTGCAACGATGACGTTTCCTCTTGTTATTGCACTTGAGATACATTCCTTTGGGCGGTTTAGTTCCTGTTCTTCGTTCATACGCCAACGAGTATCCACACTTGTTACCCCGTTCGTCAGGCCACCCACATACTCCAATATTACGAAAAACATTATTGAATTGACCGCTACCTCCGCCACCAGTGTTGGTATCAAACGTTTTTTGCACTGCATAATATACAGCTTCATCTACAATTGGCGGATAGTAAATTGGTTGATCATTCAATGAGCCGATCACATTCTTATTCCGCAAAATTGCATTAACTGTGGATTCAGTAAGAGGAGAATTCAACGCCCCTTGAACTAACTCCCCCTCATCATTGTATGTATATCTCGCTAAAATTAGATTTGGTTTATTATCCACCGCAACAAAACCTTTTAGCTTGCCCTTTGCCTCTAACGCTCTTAAGTGATTCATGATTCTTAAAGCTCCCCAACCATGCTCCAATTTCAGCTCAAAGATCTTCTGAACAATCTCAGCATTTTGAGGAATAACTTCATGACCCTTTCGGTCATATGAACGAGCCAGCCAGATGGGTGTTTTAGCTATATGCTTTAATCCCTTCTCTTTCATTGTTTTATTGCTTGCTCGAATCCTTGCGCTTTTCTGGGACGATTCTTGGTTCGCAAGGTAGATGCTAATCTCAAGCAATACTCTTGCACTTACTCCTTCAATCCCTTGCATATCCTCTTCAAAGACAATATCCCATTTTGTAATCGCTATCTTCACACCCGCTGACAAAATTTTTTCAAACTGCTTACGCACAAAGTCGGGCTTGGCTCGGCTAAATCTGTCAATCAGTTCTATAACAATAATGTCGCCTTCCGCTATAAAGCCGCGCTCAATATCACTCATGAGTTGACCAAGCTCTCCCATTTTCAAGTTAGCTGCTGTATACCCACTGCGCCCTCTATCTTCGTATATCTGTCCACGGCTATAACTCGGCAAACCATTATCAACTCGTTTCTTGTTATGATTTTCAATCCAAACTTCACTGCTCTGTTGTTGACGGTCAATACCGTGTCCTTCTTCACTTTGGACAACTTTACTGACACGATGATAAAGATGGTATTTGCTCATAACTAACTCTCGATAAGCCTATAAAACATGTAGTCTATCATACAATTTACTTTTGCCAACTGTGGCTTGCCTTATCACATCGGCGGCGATATCCAAGAACGCAGTAAGTTACTACTACAAACGCCAGAAAGCTTTTTAGCACGCTTTAACGTTGATGTTCGCGTGATGAATGAAGTAGTTTCAATTAACCGACAGGACAAAACCGTTACCATCAAAAACCTGTTGGATGAGTCTGAATACGTAGAATCATACGACTTCCTACTGCTTAGCCCAGGTGCAGGCCCTATTGTTCCACCAATCCCAGGCCTCGATAACCCGCTCACCCACTCGCTACGTAACATTCCAGATATGGATCGCATCATCGAAACGATCCAAATGAACAAACCAGAACATGCGACGGTTGTTGGCGGCGGTTTCATCGGTTTAGAAATGATGGAAGCCTTCCACCAACTTGGCATTAAAACCTCTCTGATCGAAATGGCAGACCAAGTCATGACACCAGTAGACCGTGAAATGGCAGGTTTTGCTCATGCAGAAATTCGTGACAAAGGTGTCGACCTCAAACTTGGCGTCGCGCTTGAATCTGTGAAATTCGTACCTAACGAGCACGTTGCAAGTTTCGACTCTGGTGAGAGTGAGAAACACCAACACCTAGAAGGTGAATTGGAGTTAACACTGAACAACGGTGAAAAACTCACTACCGATATTCTGATCATGGCAATCGGTGTACGTCCTGAGACAAAACTGGCGCAAGAAGCTGGCCTTCAAATTGGCGCACTAGGCGGTATTTACACGAACGAATACATGCAAACCAGCGATCCTTCGATCTACGCTGTCGGCGACGCGATAGAAGAGAAAGACTTCGTGACAGGCGAGCAAACTCTAGTGCCACTTGCAGGCCCGGCAAACCGTCAAGGCCGTATGGCAGCGGACAATATGCTCGGCCGCAAAGAAACCTACCAAGGCACACAAGGGACAGCGATTTGTAAGATCTTTGACCTTGCAGTGGCTTCTACCGGCAAAAACGAGAAGCAACTAAAACGCGCTGGTATCGAATACGACAAAGTGTACGTGCATACCGCAAGCCACGCGAGTTACTACCCTAGCGCTGAAGTGGTGTCGTTCAAAATGTTGTTCGATCCAAAATCAGGCAAGATTTTAGGTGCTCAAGCAGTTGGTAAAGATGGCATCGATAAACGCATCGACGTTATGGCTGTTGCACAACGTGCTGGCATGACGGTTGAACAACTGCAGCATCTTGAACTGACTTACGCGCCACCTTACGGCAGTGCGAAAGATGTGATCAACCAAGCGGCATTTGTGGCAAATAACATCATCAAAGGTGACGCAACGGCGATTCATTACGATGAAATCGACAACCTGACTGAAGATCAAATTCTCCTCGACGTCCGTAACCCGGGTGAATTGGAGTCTGTTGGTTATCTTGAAGGGGCAATCAACATTCCGGTTGACCAGTTACGCCATCGTATGGGTGAACTACCCAAAGACAAAGAGATTGTGATTTACTGTCAAGTAGGCTTGCGCGGTAACGTGGCATACCGTCAACTGGTCAACAATGGTTACAAAGCTCGTAACTTGATTGGTGGATACAGAACACTCAAATTCTCGCGCTTATAACGGGATAATAAAAACAGAGAAAACCGAGGAATTGGTTTTCTCTTTTGTTTATTTACATGGACTCAAATCTAACTCATTAACCTTCTATCGCCAAACGGACTGCTGCTTGAGCATGGATAGAAGTGGTATCAAGTAGCGTAACATCTGTGTGACTTTGGTTTACAAGTAAGGCAATTTCAGTGCACCCGAGAATCACGGCTTCAGCTCCCTGCTCTTTTAGTTTTTCAATAATTTGCAGGTATATCGTTCTCGATTCTTCTTTGATTTCACCTTGGCATAACTCTTTATAAATAATGTTATGCACTATAGAGCGATCATCTTGAGCGGGAATTATGACATCCAGCCCATAGAGGTCGGAAAGCCGTCCTTTGTAAAAGTCTTGCTCCATTGTGAATTGAGTACCAAGGAGTCCGACCTTTTGAACCCCTTTCTCACGAAGTAACTCAGCAGTCGCGTCTGCGATATGTAGTATGGGGATATTAATACTGGCTTCAATTTGAGGAGCAACTTTGTGCATTGTGTTCGTACAAATAAGAATAAAATCGGCGCCCCCTTTTTCTATTGAAGATGCAGCATCAGATAAAATACTTGCCGTTTCTTCCCATTTACCTTGGTGTTGAAGTTTCTCTATCTCTGAAAAATTCACGCTATACATACAAATTTTTGCGGAATTTAGGCCGCCTAACGCCTCTTTAACCCCTTCGTTGATCAATTTGTAATAACTAAGCGTCGACTCCCAGCTCATGCCGCCTAGAAGACCGATAGTTTTCATATAACCCTCCAATCGTTATACACCACCGTGGGAGGGGTGCTTTTACAAACAAAATCAACCACGTGGATAGACAGCCTTCTAGCGTTGTCACTAGTGAAAACTGGATAAACCTGCAATCAGAAAAACGAGAACCAAAAAGGACGACTACGCAATTCTCATATCTCCTCGCAACATTGTTACCGCACTTCCAGAAAGCTTAACGCATTCCGGATTCAATAATTCTGTATAAACAACTCCACTTCTCTTGGATGCTTGGAAGCCTTTTAATTGCGCTTTACCGAGCTCTTTGGCCCAGTAAACACATAAAGCGCAATGAGCAGAACCTGTCACTGGATCCTCATCAACACCAACCCAAGGGGCAAAGTAACGAGAGACAAAATCAGCGTCAGTGCTTGATTGAGCAGTGATAACAACTCCACGACCTTTTTGTTTAAGTAACGCACTAAAATCAGGTTCGAGTTGCTCTATCAAAGACTCATCATTGATGACGATCAACTGCTTATTATCAAACTGACCATAAGCGATTACATCAGCCACATCGAGCCCTAAGCCGTGAAGCAAATCTGTGTTAATACTTGCTCGCATATCTAAAAGAGGGGCAGGAAACACCAAATGAATGTCGTCATGATCAAGTTGTGCAGTTAAAACGCCGGATAGCGTGCCAAACTCAATGGTATCACCTGTACTATATAACCCTTGCTCTCTCAGCACGTGCACCGTGGCCAATGTGCCATGTCCACACAAAGCGACTTCCGTTTCAGGTGTAAACCAACGAAGTTGCATTGTGTTTAATGACAGAAACGCGGTTTCAGATAGCGACATCTCTGCCGCTATGGCCAACATCATTTCCTCATCAAGGCTTGATTCTGTGATACACACACCTGCAGGATTGCCTTTGAATACATCTGATGTAAACGAGTCGACCTGAAAAATTTTAACTTCCACAAAATATCCTTAAGTTCTATCAACCACTGTAGAACCATTAGCAGCACTTAGTGCATTTGTACCACGTAATGTATTGCACCAGTTATTTGAGCAGTAAACCTTTATTAACTAAGAAGAAACCACTTTTTCTCCTGATGGGATTTATTGGTATTTTGCCGAAGTAATGAACTCACCGAATGTTTCACACCAAACAACAACAGTATTGTATTCAGAAATGGAAATCCCTTGAGGAACCTCAACAACGAAGTTATTGAATGTTTTGACATCACCAACCAAGCTCATCTCAGATTTAAGGTCATTAAACGCTTGTTCAGTCTCGACAAATTTAGGAGATAAATAGAGTTTATAGTCAGGCCCGGGAGCGAGTTTTCCTACCAGCGTAATAGCTTGGGAACTCAAATGAATTTCACCTTCTCCCCAATGAAAAGCGTCGCTATCTTTGAGGTCCCTCGTGACAACTGCACTGTATTCTGCACCTTGCATGCGCTCAGAAACTTGCTCATCGGTCGGCGCAGGTGGTGCAATAAGAATCGGTAAAGTATAGATACCTATCGCAATACCAATCGCAACAGCCACTAAGTGGCTTAACGTTAATTTAATTATATTTTTCAAGGTCATCTATCTTCTTGTTAGTTTCATCAGCTTAGATTTAGGCTCAAATACAGACATCCGTCAGGTTATACGTCTAATAGCCTAATTTCATTAATATTATACACAAGCTGGACCAATGCGCCTTAATTGCTGCCTTTTAGAGTGCTATCCAATAAGCCCGTTACTAACGAAAATAACTATTTTAATTCAGCCCCCTACATGCCTTCGACGAAATGATCTAAAGGCAAAGTGAGCAATTAAAAACGGCTGATAATTGATATCAGCCGTTTGCTTATCGGGAATGTCGTTGTGCTGGTTTGGGAACTATTCTGCTTCCACCAAAGCGATCTTATCGGATGTCGATTTTTCCAATTTGATCGCAATAAACTTAGAGGTTGGCGTAAATGTTCTATCCCCATAACTATCTAAAGGAACCAATGGGTTCGTTTCTGGATAGTAAGCCGCCGCCTGACCTGCTGGCACATCATAGGCAACAAGCGTAAATCCGCTCACGCGACGCTCTACGCCATCTTCCCATAATGACACCATGTCCACTTTATCGCCCGGTTCAAATCCGAGTTTACGAATATCCGCTTCATTGATAAACAGTACTTCGCGCATACCAAATACACCACGATAACGATCATTTAAGCCGTAAAGTGTCGTATTGTATTGGTCGTGTGAGCGCATGGTTTGCAAGATCAAATCTGGCTTTTGGCCTTTTTCGAGTATCGCTTCGCTGATCAACTGTTTCGGCAACTCACTAGAGCTGAACTGTGCTTTGCCGCTTGGTGTATTCCATCGACGCTCGGCAGCTGGGTTTACCAAGTGGAATCCACCCGGGTGTTTAAGCTTATGGTTAAAGTCGGTAAAGCCCGGAGTCGTGTCGGCAATCAAATCGCGAATACGGTCGTAATCTTCAATCGCCCACAACCAATCAATTGGTTTTGCCCCGAGTGTAGCATTGGCAATACCGGCAATAATCGCTGGTTCTGAACGCAAATGCTCCGAACGCGGTTTTAGCTGACCAAATGAGATATGCACCATGCTGAAGGTATCTTCAACCGTCACGCCTTGTGGGCCAGTCGCTTGCTGATCAATCTCGGTACGGCCTAAGCATGGAAGAATAATCGCATCTTTACCTGTGACAAGGTGAGAACGATTTAACTTCGTCGAAATGTGTACGGTTAAATTACAGTTTCGCATCGCGTTGTGCGTACGTTCTGTGTCTGGCGTTGCTTGTGCAAAGTTACCGCCCAAACCGATAAATACTTTCGCTTGCCCTTCTTCCATCGCTTTAATGGCTTGCACAGTGTTGTGGCCTTCACCACGCGGGACGGCAAAGTTAAATCGACTTTCAATTCGATCCAACAACAGATCTGAAGGTTTTTCATCAATACCCATCGTACGGTCGCCCTGAACGTTACTGTGACCACGCACTGGTGAAAGACCCGCGCCCGGCTTACCAACGTTACCTCGTAACATTTGCACGTTTGCGACTTCTTTAATGGTTGGCACAGAGTGACGATGCTGAGTCAACCCCATCGCCCAACACATGATCACACGTTCTGCACGTCGATACATGCTCGCCACCATCTCGATTTCACTTAAATCAAGACCCGATTGTTCCGCGATGTGTTCCCAAGAGGTTGCGTCCACTTCAGCCAAATACTCATCAATACCTATCGTGTGTTGTTTGATGAATTCACGGTCAAAGACCGCTTTGCCACCGTTTTGCAATGCCTCTCGCTCCCATTGCAACAAGAATTTCGCGATGCCACGAAACACTGCCATGTCTCCGCCCAAAGCAGGACGCAAGTACGCCGTGTTGGTAGGCTCTGAGCCGTTACTCAACATCTCAATCGGCATTTGTGGGTTTTGGAAACGCTCTAATCCGCGCTCTTTCAGCGGGTTTAGACAGATAACCTGTGCACCACGTTTTACCGCTTCGCGTAGAGGTTCAAGCATTCGTGGGTGGTTCGTGCCCGGGTTTTGACCAATCACGAAAATCGCATCAGCTTCTTCAAAATCATCAAAGATCACTGTGCCTTTACCAACACCAATGGTGTCTTTCATCCCTATTGCACTGGCTTCGTGACACATGTTGGAACAATCTGGGAAGTTGTTGGTACCGAATGCGCGGACAAATAGCTGATACAAAAACGCCGCTTCGTTGCTTGCACGACCAGAGGTATAAAACTCCGCTTGGTGCGGTGAATCCAATTGATTGAGATGTTTAGCCACAAGAGAAAAAGCCTCATCCCAAGAGACAGGTACATAGTGGTCGGACTCGGCATCGTATCGCATTGGGTGCGTGATACGGCCTTGGTATTCCAACCAGTAATCGGTTTGCGTTGAGAGAGATGAAACGCTGTGATTGGCAAAAAACTCAGGATCAACCAGACGATTGGTCGCCTCCCAGTTTACCGCTTTCGCGCCATTCTCACAGAAATTGACTTTACCACTATCTGGCGACTCGCCCCATGCACATCCCGGACAGTCGAAACCGCCATTTTGGTTGGTTTTGAGCATAGTGCGAATGTTTTTAACTGCATTTTCACTGCCCCACCAACTTCTGGTTACGGCTTTCAGTGCACCCCAACCACCAGCTGGACCTTTGTATGCTTTTATTTGTTCTTTTTGGCTCACGACTTTACTCCTCGCAGATATACCAGCAAGCAGGGTGCCCGTGAAAACAAGCGCGTTATTTATTGAGATAATGCGGAAGTATTGAAGGGCTTAGTTTCTAATCCATGTATTTTTTAATCCAAATAAGTAACTACTCAACATGCTCTCGCTTGTCCGAGCGTTTACTTATCTAGATTCTTGATATCGGATACCCGCCTACTGTTTCTAAGACTGTTAGATTCAATTCGCATTGTTGCGCCTTGATCTAAATCAAAGATTAAGTCGTTATTCAATATGCGTCCAATTGATAATCCTGACCGAGTGATAAACAAAATCTATGACGAATTTTTCCACTGACGCTCATCACATTTTTAATCAATACAGTTTATGAGGTTAATCGTTTTCCCATTCGATTCCACCTAGCTCGCTTAACGAACTCAATAAAATCGGCCCTCTTGATAATAGATAATATCTATCACACTATAGATACTTTAAATTTGACCCTAATGAATATCAGGAATAGCCTTGATTCAGATCAATTTTAAGTGTGGTTTTATTCTTGACTTGGTTTTGGTTTTTCATTCCCCAGTTAAAACGCTCCAGCGCTTAAAAAGTACGGTAGTGCTGTGCCCTTTTTAGGGAGTTCCCTCGTACATGTGACTCACAACGCAAGGTTAACAAGCCATTATGGATATCAAACAACTTAAATATCTCATCGCACTTGAACAGACCAAACACTTTGGTCAAGCCGCCGCATTGTGCCACATTACGCAGCCTACCTTGTCCATGAGAATCCGAAGCTTAGAGGAAGAACTCGATCTCGAATTAATCCAAAGAAGTCAACGATTTGAAGGGTTTACTGAAGCAGGAGAACGCATTTTAGCTTGGGCAAAAACCGTCTTAGCCGCTCATGATGGATTGCAAGCCGAAGCCGCCAACTGCCGTGGTCAGTTGGTAGGCTCTCTTCGGCTTGGAATGGTGCCACTCGCCAGCCAAAACCCGATGCAATTGCTCAAACCATTAGCTCAACAGTTCCCTGAGTTACGCTTTCAAATACTCTCCATGACGACCGAACAGATCATAGACCAACTCAATCGAAATCAACTTGATTTGGGGATGTGTTATGTCGATCAAGTTAACACCGCTTACTTCGATGTTATCGAGCTAGATTCGACCAAGCTTGGCGTTTTATTCGATGAGCGTCATTTTGATTTTGCCGAATCTGAAGTGTTGTGGGAGTCACTCAATAACATTCCGCTAGGGCTGCTTTCAAAGGGTATGCACTATCGCCACTCCATTGATCTTAGCTTTGTGAGTAAAGGGCTGGTTCCGCAAACCGTCATTGAAAGTAACTCAACCTTTCACTTGATCCAAGCAGTAACCAGTGGCCTTTGTTGCGCCATTATGCCGCTGAATTGTGGATTGGAAGAGTTGAACGATACGCTTCGCATTATCCCTATCGAAGAAGCCGCCGTTCACGCCCCACTAGGTTTGTTAAAGCGAAAACAAGAACCCTTCTCCGCGCTAACCGATCAGTGCTTCGCAGAAGCAAAAAACATATTTAATCGATAACAAGAATCCACACGTCAATGTTTGGCATACATAACGGCTTATGAGGTGATTTCATGAGATGTACTACTCAATCTTATTTTGAACTGTCCGATTTCAATCAAGCACCACCTCAACCAAGTGCGTTCAATTACCGAGAATTGATTGATGGCCGCCCAGTGCAACAAATGTCGCTGGCGAGTGAATCCGCCTTAGCTATCAGCTACAACGGCATTAGCCAAGCGGTCATGATGGTGACGCCAGGCCATCTGGAAGACTTCGTGAAAGGATTTAGCCTAAGCACAGGCATCGTCCACGACTTCAAAGAGATCAAAGACATTGAAATTGGTGGCGATCACGAATCTCACTATGCGGAAGTGGAAATCAGCAACCGCGCTTTCTGGGCATTAAAAACACAACGCCGAAATCTTGCTGGCACAACCGGATGCGGCATTTGTGGCGTCGAGGCTCTGGAACAAGCTTTGCCTGATTTGGCGCCGCTGACACCGTCTCTTCCTCCGCGCTCCGATGTATTCGAAGGGCTGCGAGACAAAGTCGCACTGCATCAAGAAGCCGCACGTGAATCTGGCGCGTTACACGCCGCTTTATTTGCAGATTCACAAGGCAACATCAAGTTGTGCCGAGAGGACATCGGCCGTCACAACGCGCTAGATAAGTTGATTGGCGCATTGGCCAACAATCACATCGAGCCTCAAAGTGGCTTCGCAATCATGACAAGCCGTTGCAGCTTGGAGTTGATCCACAAAGCCGTTCGCGCGCGTATCCCCACTCTGGTTTGCTTATCTGCGCCTACAGCGTTAACCGTCGAATGGGCAAGAAGAAACCATTTGAACCTAATTCACTTACCAAAACACGGCTCGCCGCGTCTATACAGCCCTGCGCCTTAACACGTCAACTTAGCCGAATTCCTAATATTTCTAACAGAGACCTCCGGGTCTCTGTTGTTTGCTTCTCGTTCCCAATTGATACTTAGCGACAAGACACTATTCTGTCCAACCAAACGTGCTCACCCCTTGTCAGCACTAAGCTTATGCATATTAATCGGTTTGCATTTGAACGCTTTCCAATCCGATAAGAACCCTGTCAAAAACCCATAAATTAGTAAGGATTTTGTGTGACTCTTTTCACGCTTTTCCGCCTTCCTAGGCATTTCTAGGAATTTTTCCTAGCCGATCTAGGCAACCATCTCATGTGCCTCACAAAACCACTCTCTAGAATTCCGCTCAGTCAAAGGTAACAAGAGCGCATAACGGTCTCCGTTGTGTTTCTAAAACAATTACAAGAGAGTTCATCATGTTAAAATTCCTCGAACAGGTGCGGAAGCCGACCCTCGATCTTCCTGTCGAAGTTAGAAGAAAGATGTGGTTTAAACCGTTCATCCAATCTTACTTGGTCGTATTCATCGGCTACCTAACCATGTACTTGATTCGTAAGAACTTCAATGTCGCGCAAAACGACATGATCTCAACTTACGGTTTGAGTATGACAGACCTAGGTCTTATTGGCCTTGGCTTCTCCATCACATACGGCATCGGTAAAACCGTTGTGTCTTACTACGCTGACGGTAAGAACACCAAGCAATTCCTCCCTTTTATGCTGATCCTTTCTGGTCTTGCAATGCTTGGTTTCAGCTTCAGCATGGGCGGCGGTAGTGCAAGCCTGTTCTTGATGGTGGCTTTCTACGCTCTAAGTGGTTTCTTCCAAAGTACTGGTGGCCCTTCTAGTTACTCAACCATTACAAAATGGACACCTCGTAACAAACGCGGCTCTTACCTAGGTTTGTGGAACATGTCACACAACGTTGGTGGTGCGGGCGCAGCGGGTGTTGCTCTTTTCGGTGCTAACTACCTATTCGACGGCCACGTAATCGGCATGTTCGTTTTCCCTTCTATCATCGCGATCATCGTTGGCTTTATCGGTATGCGCTTTGGTAGCGACTCTCCAGAAGCTTACGGTCTAGGTAAAGTAGAAGAACTTTTCGATGAAGCAGTGAGTGAAGAAGACACCGCCGCTGAAGAAAACCAGATGACCAAAAAAGAAATCTTTGTTGAATACGTTCTTAAAAACAAAGTTATCTGGCTACTTTGCTTTGCCAACATCTTCCTTTACATCGTTCGCATCGGTATCGACCAATGGTCAACGGTATACGCGTACCAAGAGCTTGGTCTGTCAAAAGAAACGGCAATCTCTGGCTTTACTCTGTTCGAAGTCGGTGCGCTTGTGGGTACTTTGATGTGGGGTTACTTATCTGACCTAGCAAACGGTCGCCGCGCATTGGTTGCTTGTGTGTCTCTTGGTTTGATCATCGTATCGCTTGAGTTCTACCAGCACGCCACTAGCGAGTTCATGTACTTGGCCTCTCTATTTGTATTGGGCTTCTTGGTGTTTGGTCCGCAACTTCTTATCGGTGTTGCCGCGGTTGGTTTTGTCCCTAAAAAAGCAATCAGTGTGGCTGACGGCGTAAAAGGTACATTCGCTTACCTAATCGGTGACAGCTTCGCGAAACTTGGTCTCGGTATGATTGCAGACGGTACACCTATCTTCGGCTTAACAGGTTGGAAAGGTACCTTCGCAGCCCTAGATACCTCCGCCATGATTTGTATTGTTTTGCTTGCTTTCGTCGCTATCGCGGAAGAGAAGAAGATTCGACACGCGAAGAAGCTTCAACTTGCACAAAACCAAGCCTAACTTCTCTGCGCGCTTTACTTCGGTAAAGCGCGCAAGATCATTAAAAAGCATGGTTCAATTCAGTATCATTAAAGATTTTTCTATTGGCTCCTGTTGGAGCTTGTTGTTGTTAGTCGTCTGCTCTATTTGGTTGTAATAATGATTCATGTTGCTATAGTTGATGATCACGTCATCGTGCGTTCGGGTTTCGCACAATTATTAAATTTAGAAAGTGATATTACCGTTGTTGGTGAGTTCGGCTCTGTCGCAGAAGCACGCACAGGCTTGCCTTCGGTACACCCACACGTCGTCATCCTAGATATTTCCATGCCAGATGAAAGCGGCTTAAACTTTCTTAGCGAAATACCAACTGGCATTGCCTGCGTGATGCTTAGCGTGCATGACTCCCCTGCGATGGTGGAAAAATCACTAAAGCTAGGAGCAAAAGGCTATCTTAGTAAACGCTGTAGCCCAGACGAACTTATTCAAGCCGTGAGAACCAGTGCTTCTGGCGGCTGTTACCTCACATCAGATATTGCACTTAAACTTGCAACGCCTAGCGACAACACCACCTCTCTATGCCAACTGACAAAACGTGAAAACGAGGTATGTCAGCTACTTGCTACCGGGTTAGATGTAAAGTCAGTCGCGGCAGAGCTTGGCTTGAGCCACAAGACCGTGCATGTTCATCGTGCAAATGCCATCGACAAACTCGGCGTGAAAAACAACGTTGAGCTCGCCAAACTATTTTCTCAAGAGTCCTTTTAATGCGAGCTTATGCTGTTACCACCATTTGCGGACTTTTTGTTATGGCTTGCGCCTGGTTCTGCTTGTGGGTGATTGCCTATTACTTTGTCAATGATCCCGAGCTGGCGATCTTATTGTTTCCTTTCGCTTTACGATTAGGTGTCGCCCTGCACACTCGCACCGCTTATTGGCCGACGATTTACCTTTCGGAGTGGGGGCTTTCCATCGCTCTTGCGATGTTACTGGGTCAACCACAGTGGCTTACCGTGCTGATTGCGAGCATTGCCAGTATCCCGGTCACTCTGATTGCGAAAAAATATTACTACGGAGACCAAAACCGCCATTTAGCCGTGATGAGCGTTGTCATTATCATTAGCGCGTTTATTAATGTGATGGCCGTTGGTTTTCACGTTCCTTCGGTTTACATGGTGTGGCTGGCTAGCATTTCTGGAGGCTTGCTCGTGGTGCCTATATGCTACTTGTTATGGAGTTATTTGTTCCAAAGTCGTTGGTCTCCGCTTAGCTCTCTCCTACTTAGTAATGCCGTTGTATTTCAGGTGCGTCATATCGTGCTTTATGCGCTGCTTTTGATCGGCAGTATTTTGGTGCAAACCAGTTTGCCTGAAGAGCTAAAACGATTTGCGCCATTTTGTATGGCGATTCCAATCATCGTGCTTGCTCTGCGTTACGGCTGGCAAGGTGCCCTACTCGCCACCATGCTCAACAGCATTGCGCTGATTGCGGCTCGTAGCGGCGTATCGAATCTAGAAATCACCGATTTGTTATTATCTCTCTCGGCGCAAACCATCACCGGCATTATGCTCGGCTTAGGGGTTCAGAAACAAAAAGACCTCAATCACAAACTGCGCGGCGAACTTGCACGCAATCAGAATTTGTCTCGCCAGCTTATCAAAGCGGAAGAATCCGTAAGACGCGATATTGCGCGCGAGCTACATGACGAAATCGGCCAGAACATCACGGCGATCCGCACACAAGCCAACATCATTAAGCGAGTAAATAACGCAGAAACAAGCGTGGGTTGCGCCGACATGATCGAAGGGCTTTCCCTCAACGTGTACGACACCACTAAGCGACTGTTAAGCAAGCTAAGACCAAAAATGCTGGATGATTTGGACTTAAAAGAATCCGTCGAGCAACTAACGCGAGAAATGGAATTCGCCAATCACGGAACGACTGTTCAACTGAACTGGCAAGGCGATTACACCAGCCTGAGTGACACACTCAAAGTAACCCTATTCCGTTTATGCCAAGAGTCATTGAATAACGCCGCCAAATATGCAGAAGCGCAGTTGATCAGTATTGAACTGACAATTGGAGAAGCTGCGGTGTCACTGATGATTCACGATGATGGTGTCGGTTTCAAAGTTCAGGACAGCATGAAAGGCATGGGCGTTCGCGGCATGCAAGAGCGTGTGCACGCGTTAGGTGGAAAAATGGTTATCTACTCCACCAGCGATCAAGTGATTGGCACACAAATCAGCATTACTTTACCTAAGGTGTAACTCAAGATGTTTGGATTTTTACGTTCACCTAAATTTACTCAACCGAGTCTGAGCAAAGAGCAAATCGACCAGCGTTACCGCCATTGGCGTTTGCATATTATGTTGGGGATGTACATCGGCTACGCAGGTTTTTACTTTACCCGTAAGACCTTTAACTACGCCGCACCAGCGATGATTACCGATCTTGGCTTAGATAAAGGCGATTTGGGTCTTATCGGTACGCTTTTCTACATTACTTACGGCTGCTCGAAGTTTATTTCAGGTACGATTTCAGATCGCTCTAACCCTCGTTATTTCATGGGGCTAGGCTTGATTGCGACAGGTCTGGTCAACATCGCGTTCGGCTTTTCTAGCTCACTCGCAGCTTTCATTACTCTGTGGATCTTAAACGCTTGGTTCCAAGGCTGGGGCTGGCCTTCGTGCTCCAAGCTGCTAACCACTTGGTATTCACGCTCCGAGCGTGGCTTCTTATGGGCGATTTGGAACACCGCACACAACGTTGGTGGCGCGCTGATCCCTATTTGGGTGGGCTATTTAACGTTACACTACAGCTGGCGTGAAGGCTTTATTCTACCCGGCATCATCGGGGTATTTCTCGGTCTATTCGTTTGTTGGCGATTGCGCGACAAACCCACAACAATGGGCTTACCAAGTGTCGGACAATGGCGCAACGACGCACTAGAACTTGCGCAAGAAAATTACGGACGTGGCCTCACCTACCGCGAAATTCTGAAATCGTACGTATTTAACAACAAATATATCTGGCTACTCGCGTTCAGTTATGTGTTGGTTTACATCGTCCGAACCGCAATCAACGACTGGGGAAACCTGTATTTAACCGAGCAGCATCACTATAGCCTGATTAACGCCAACGCTGCTCTGTCGATGTTTGAAATCGGTGGTTTTGTTGGTTCATTGGTTGCAGGTTGGGGCTCAGACAAACTCTTTGGCGGTAACCGTGGGCCAATGAACTTGCTGTTCGCGATTGGGATTTTCTTATCTGTCTCTGCGCTTTGGCTGATGCCCCTGACCAACTTTGCATTCCAAGCCGCGGGATTGTTCTCCATCGGCTTCTTTGTCTTTGGGCCACAAATGCTGATCGGTATGGCAGCGGCGGAGTGCTCTCACAAAGATTCTGCCGGCGCGGCGACAGGATTCGTGGGCTTGTTCGCCTACATGGGCGCAGCATTGTCTGGTTATCCATTGGCGTTAATTCTTGAAGAATATCATTGGACGGGTTTCTTCATCACCATTTCAGTTTGTGCAGCCGTCATTGGCCTTTTATTGCTGCCATTTTTGCAAGCGCAACCATCACGAAAACCACTCGAACCAAAACCTCGGTTGTAAATCGACTTATCGCCCTTCGGGCAAATTGGCGAGTGACCTAACCGCGCTCGCCCTCCTTATTTAACGTATCTCTGCTCAATTTTTCTTCCGATTAAGTTCGGAGGGTTAACTATGGGAAAAATTCATGAATTTGAACACTATTTCATCGCATAGCTTCTTTCAAATGAACAACAAAATCCAAAACTACGCTTGGGGAAGCACCTCTTCTATTCACGATTTGTTTGGCTTTTCTAACGAAACGAATGAGCCTCAAGCAGAAGTATGGATGGGGACTCACCCAAACGGCTGCTCTGAAGTTCAGATTGAGCAAAACACGCTGCCTTTGTCTGAACTGATCAAACAAAACCAACCCGCTTACTTATCAGCAGAAACCGCAGCGAAATTTGGCGACCTGCCCTTTCTGTTTAAGATCTTAGCGGCCGAACATGCACTGTCGATTCAAGTTCACCCAAGCAAACAAGATGCCGAAATAGGCTTCGAAAAAGAGCAAAGTGCTGGCATCCCACTAAACGCGAGCCATCGTAACTACAAGGATCCAAATCACAAGCCTGAGTTGGTATACGCACTGACAAGTTACCAAGCCATGAACGGTTTTCGCTCGTATGGCGAGATTATTGAGGCATTTAGCCTTTGTGATATCGATGAGCTACGCGCGCCATTAGATGCATTCAAACGCGAAATCAACTCACAAGGTTTGCGAGATTTCTTTGTGCACATTCTGACCATGGAAGGAGAAACAAAAGAGCGAGCACTGAAACAGCTTCTTGCCCACGCTTCACGTCAATCGGAACAAGGCACTGACAGCAATGTTTTCCAGCTCATCTTGGACCTATCCACTCAATATCCCGGCGATGTCGGCTTGTTTGCGCCATTGCTGTTGAATGTCATCACGCTGCAACCTGGCGAAGCGATGTTCCTGAGCGCAAGGACGCCACACGCTTACATTAAAGGTACGGGATTAGAGATCATGGCGAACTCAGATAACGTTTTGCGTGCAGGACTCACGCCGAAACACATGGATGTTGAAGAACTGGTTAAATGCACAGACTTTGTGCCTAAGCCGTTTAACAGCCTTGTTCTTGAACCCAATGCAAATGGTTGCCAGAGCCTTTACCCCGTTCCAGTGGCAGACTTTAGTTTCAGCATTCTTAACCAACCGAACAATGAAGTGGTTGAGGCAAACAGCGCAGAGATTTTGATGGCGATTGATGCCGACCTGACACTCATCAGTGATAACGGTGAGACATTAACCGCCGCGAAAGGACAATCTGTATTTGTTCCTGCTTACGTTGGCCATTATCGCATTCAAAGTGCGGGACGCGTGGCTCGCGCATTCAACTAGTTTGTTAACAACTGATTCAAACTAGCGTCTGACCCAAGGGACTGGGTTAGACAATTGATTCCTTTCATAGATTGAGCCAGTCCGCTTTTAAGGCACTCATGCTTACATTTTTTCGACTCAAATCCGCAGCGGCCTAAGCCATCTAAGTTCTCTACCCCCCGATTCTTCTGTTCACTACAGCACTCATTGTCAAAACCCATTTATTTCCGGTAAATTCTCCGCTCCAATATCAAATCACTTGGATAACAAAGGCGCTCACACAGTGGTATTTGTTGCAAAACGTATAATCAACGTTGTAATCAAAGCCTCAATCACTACAATCTCTGGTTCGATTTTTCAGTTAACGTTTGTATGCCGAAGTTAAACCAAGATAACCCTGTTCAAAGCTCCGCCCTTTCCGATATCGAAACCAGCAGTAAGATTCAATCGGCATTAGAACCGAAGTTTCACAAGCCAGAGAAACGTCTCTGCTTAAGCCCTGGCCTATCGGATAAGCATTTGGCGCGCCGTTGGCAAGTATTGGAACACGTGACCAATAAAGATCATCTTCTTGATCCTTTCACGCAGTCACATTGCGACGCTTACTCCAACAACATCGAGCACTTCATTGGTACTGTCAATGTGCCGGTCGGCATCGCAGGCCCTTTGCGCGTCAATGGTTTGTATGCGAACGATGACTTTTTGGTTCCGCTCGCAACGACAGAAGCCGCGTTAGTCGCTTCCTACAACCGTGGCGCAAATCTTATTACCGCCGCTGGTGGCGCGAGCGCATTGTTGCTGAGTGAAGGGGTGAGCCGAACGCCAGTGTTCGCCTTTAATAACCTTGCCGACGCTGGCCAGTTCGTCAGTTGGGTTGTGACCCAGTTTGACGCATTTCGTCAAATAGCGGAATCCACCACCTCACATGGCAAACTCAAAGACATCAATGTAAATATCGAAGGAAACCACGTTTATTTGGTCTTTGAATACGTGACTGGTGACGCATCCGGACAAAACATGGTGACCATCGCAACAAACGAAGTGTTCCATCATATTTTGGCGACCAGCCCAATCAAACCAACTCAAGCCTTCTTGGATGGCAACTTATCAGGCGACAAAAAACCAAACGCGCACACACTGCGCTCGGTACGCGGTAAAAAAGTATCCGCCGAAGTGACCATTCCTGCTGAGTTGGTGGAAAAATATCTGCATACAACACCAGAGTCTATGGTTCAATTTGGCAAAATGACCACAGTGGGCGGTTTACTCAGCGGGACAATTGGTGTCAACGCGCATTACGCAAACGCCCTTGCCGCGCTTTACATTGCTTGTGGTCAAGATGCCGCTTGCGTTGCAGAGTCTGCCATTGGCATCACTCGTATGGATGTGGACGCTCAAGGCAACTTATACGCGTGCGTGACCTTGCCAAACATCATGGTGGGAACGGTTGGCGGGGGCACTGACCTTCCAACGCAAAAAGCATGTTTGGATATTTTGGGTTTGCACGGCAACGGCAATGCGAAAGCGTTAGCCGAAGTCGCAGCTGCGCTTTGTCTGGCTGGCGAACTCTCGATTGTGGGCGCATTTTGTGCCGATCACTTCTCCCGAGCTCACCATAAACTTGCTAGAAAATAATCCTTTTACTTTGTACAAGAGAACACCCATGCGGTTTTCTCTTGTGCCAATAAAGCAACTTTATTTATTAGCTCATAAATTAGTTTAAGTTGTATTGTAGACTTAATGATTACACCACTCTCACGTTGACCGCATTATTGCAGTATCACCACACATTCCTCGCTATATCACTGTTTGACCCTATTCTCACGCAATATTAAATATCAGTACGTTACCTAAATAAATATCAAAAACATCTAGCACTAAAGTACCAAATTCATAGATTGAGTTTTTTGTTAGTCACTTATAGAGACTATACTCGTTCCTGCAGCTGCTTGATTTTTCTAAATTTATTATTTAGCTCAAATGAGCTTAATCACTCCCGTTAAATGGATTTAAGTCGTTCCCTCGGGTAAGCGAGTTAACTATGAGACGTCAGAAACAGAATGAAATCTCTTGTTGGGTACTAGGGTTGATTATCTTATTACTAAGTTACGTCCCTTCAGCACCAGCAAAAATGGAACTAACGCCCTCCGATCAAACCGTTGCGCGTTTCCTCTATCAAAGCACTTTTGGGCCAACACCAACATTAATTGATGAGGTAGAAGAAGTCGGGATGGAAAGTTGGATATCTCAACAAATCTACCTTCCTGCCACCTTTCATCAACCGCTCTATCGGACACCTTTTTCCAAAGGCGCACAATCCAATCGAGAAAACGCTTGGTATCAAATTGTTATTACTGCTGATGATCAACTCAGACAACGCATGGCGTATGCATTAAGCCAGATCTTAGTGGTCTCTCGCTATGGCGGTGTCCTTTCCAGTAAGCCCACTGGTCTAGTCGACTACTATGATGTATTGATTGCTAACGCTTTTGGCAACTACCGAGATTTATTATATGACGTTTCCATTCATCCTGTTATGGGCAGCTATTTGTCCATGCTCGGTAGCGCAAAAGAGAACAACACGACGGGTGCATTACCTGATGAGAACTTCGCTCGAGAGTTGATGCAGTTGTTCACCCTAGGCTTGTATGAACTGAATATCGATGGCAGTAAAAAGCTTGATCGTACAACGGGTAAGCCTATCCCCACATATACCCAAACGGATATTCAAGAGCTCGCTCGAGCATTAACTGGGTGGAAAAATGCCGATTTAGCGTTTGTCGAACCGATGCGAGTCATCAGCCACCGACACGATGATGGCGAGAAACGATTGCTTGGTAACACAATTCCTGCTGGTTTAACTGCGCAAGAAGAGCTTTCAAAAGTGATCGATATTTTGATGTCTCATCCAAACATGGCGCCGTTTGTTTCTAAGCTACTTATCCAACGTTTTGTAACTTCGAATCCAAGTCCGGAGTACATCGCACGTGTTGCTTCGGTATTCAATAACAATGGCGAAGGAGAAAAAGGAGATTTAAACGCGGTCATTCATGCCATCTTGCTCGATTCTGAGGCTCTAGGCATGACAGATACCCCGCCAATAAAAGTGAAAGAGCCAATACTGGTCCTAACTAATTTTCATCGAGCAGCGGGTTTTACAATCAAATCTACACGTTACGAAGACGCTACTACGATGATGAATATCGCCAATCAAGGACCTCTTCGTTCTCCTTCCGTATTTAATTTTTACTCTCCTGACTACCAACCATCTAACGAGTTTACGGAGTCTGGTATTAGCTCTCCGGAGTATGAGCTACTGAACTGGTCCGTTTATACCGATTTGGTCAACTATATGTTGACCAGCACTCGCAGAGGCGGCGGTGATTCCTACACTCTCGATCTCGGCGAGTTTTATCTTCTTTTGGATGATCACGATGCCTTAGTCGAGCTGGTTAACGAACGCCTCTTTGCAGGAACGGCCTCGGCGGAATTAAAAAAACTCATGCTCACCGTGTTAGATGAATATCGTGAGGACTATGTGCCAACAACAAAGCTCGCCTTGGTGATTTTTACCGCCATTTCCGGCGATGAATTCTATATTCAGGATTAGGAGTGGATTATGGATATTTCACGACGACATTTTATAAAAAGCACTGCATCGATGGGCGCTTTAGCTTCGCTTGGTCTACCGGGTTATTCTCTCGCGGCGCCACCTAATGACTTTCGAGCATTAATATGTGTTTATTTAGCAGGTGGAAACGATGCGTTCAACACTGTACTGCCGTTGTCTGACGCGCACTATAACCAATATGCCAAAGTCAGAGGGGCTCTTTCTGTCGCCAAAGACGACATACTCCCTATCAATTTGCGTACCGCCGATAGCTCGGATAATCTGGTAGAACTTGGCTTACACCCCAAACTAAAGGCGCTGTCTTCAATTTTCGAACAAGGCGATGCCAATATCGTGCTCAATAGCGGTATTCTCAACCATCCTGTTACAAAACAAGCGATTGAGCTAGGTGAAGCGTCACTTCCCGAGCAACTATTTTCCCACAATTCACAAACAGACGCTTGGTTACTTGGTGGTATGCAAGAATCTAGCAATTTGGGTTGGGCGGGCAGAATGTTGGACGTATTAACTTCTGAATCAGAAATAACCCCACTATACAGTGTGCACGGGAACTCGCTTTGGTTACGCGCGATGGAACACCGCCAAACCGTGCTGAAAAAAGACCGTGCGGTTCAGCTTACCGCGATTGATAACCCGCTATATAAGGGGATCTATGACCAACTGCTTTCTCATCAAACAGAGAATCCGTTTGGTGGTCACTTTAATTTGATGGTTGATGAGTCGATGATGATGAGCCGTGTACTAAGCGAGCAACTCAATCATATTGATGACGCGCCGCTGTTCACCTCATCAACACTCGGCAAGCAGATGCAAACCGTGTACAAATTGATAGCAAGCCAAGATGTGTTAAAGCAACAACGACAAGTCTTCTTCGTTAAACACTCTGGCTACGACCTACACGATTCTCAATTAGTTCGACACCCCGTACTACTCGAAGATCTAGCGACTAACCTCTTAGCAATGTATCGTGCGATTGAAGGGTTGGGGCTAAACAAGCAAGTCACCTCTTTTACAATGTCTGACTTTGGTCGACGGATGACAAGCAACGGTAACGGCACCGATCACGGTTGGGGTGGTCATCAACTATTGATTGGAGGCGCAGTGAATGGTCAGCGACCTATCGGCACATGGCCTGAACTAGTATTGGGCGGAAACGATGACTATTCTCAAGGTCGACTCATACCCCAAATTGCAGCTGATCAAGTGGGCTCAACCCTCGCGCAATGGATGGGCGTGAGTGATAACGCGGCATTGGAATACGTGTTCCCGAATATCCGCAACTTCGCTAATTCAAACCTTGGCTTTATGGCTTAAGCTGCTTTAATGAGCTCTTAATTAACTTGTCATGAAAAAGGGAGCATTTACGCTCCCTTTTCAATATCATTTCCGCTGAATGTCCGTTACGCTTCGTCGCGAAGACGCTCGTTACACAGCTTAATGGCACGCTCAAGCAATTCTAGCGCGGATTGCTCACATTCAGGCAGAACCGCATCACTTTCACCAATTGGTGTTACGCGGTCACCCCATTTCAATACTGCCGCACCCCATGTCAAACCCGCACCAAATGCAGCAAGAAGCATGTTATCACCTGGGTTAACTCGGCCTTGCTCTACCGCTTCACACAATGCAATTGGCACCGTCGCTGCAGAAGTATTGCCGTAGTTTTGGATGTTCACAAACGCTTTGTCGTGTGGGATCCCAGATAGGTCACATAGGGTTTGAATAATACGAATATTCGCTTGATGAGGAATAACAACGTCGATTTGGTCGGTAGTTAACTGTGATGCTTTAAGCACGGTTTTCGCAGCTAGCCCCATGCCTTTTACCGCACGTTTAAAAATTTCTTGTCCTACAAAGTTGAAATCCCAGTAACCGTTGTCCTCAGCAAAGCGATCCATACAAGTACCAAACTTTGGCACGGATAGAATATCGCGACCTTTAGCGTCACAACCAATTTGAGATTGCAGTAGACCCGTTTCTTTTTCTGTTCTTGATAACACAACGGCGCCCGCGCCATCACCAAATAGAACAGCGGTATCTCGCATGGCCCAATCGATGTAGAAAGACAATCTTTCCGCGCCAATAATGATCGCGTTGCGATAGTTACCTGATTGAATCAAACGTGTGCCCGTTTCAAGGCCGTAGACAAATCCCGTACATGCGGCATTTAAATCAAAGGCCGCCGCAGAACGAATGCCCAAGTTCTGCTGTATTTTAGATGCGATGTTTGGAATAAGTGAATCCGGAGAACAAGTCGCCACAATGATTAAATCAACGTCGCTTGCGTCAACGCCCGCGCGCGCCAATGCGTGTTTGGCAGCAACGGTTGCCATGTCTGAAGTATTTACATGGCTAATACGGCGGTTTTCGATACCGGTGCGGGTACGAATCCACTCATCTGAAGTATCAAGGAAAGTGCTAAGATCATCGTTAGAGAGCACGGCCGGAGGAACACATTTCCCCCAACCTGTAATTTCAGCGTAGTAATTTGTCATCGCAGACCTATTTATTGTTGTATTTTAATAAAATTTCTTAGAACCTTAGGCTCAAATACAAACCTGCTCTGCGTTATTTCGGCAGGTTAAAAAATAAGTATACAAATAATGAGGCTGACTGGTAAGTCATGTTTTCATCAATACGTAATAAAGGAAGAAGTCATGTCATCGTTTAAAACTCGCTGCCCTTCATGCGGCGGTCTGAATCGTGTCCCTAATGAGCGTGTTGCAGAGTCTGCAACTTGCGGTAAATGTAAAAGTGCACTTTTTGATGGCGCGCCTATCGAAGGAACGCAAGATAACTTTTCTGCCCTATTACAAAGTGATACGCCTGTTGTCGTCGACTTTTGGGCCCCTTGGTGTAATCCGTGCGTCGGTTTTGCCCCTGTTTTCTCGGATGTCGCTCATGAACAAGCAGGAACGGCTCGTTTTGTAAAGATTGATACAGAAGCACAACAAGCGCTCGCTGCACAATTTGGCATTCGAAGCATTCCTACCATCATGGTTTTCAAGAACGGTCAACGCGTTGATATGATCAATGGTGCGCTACCTAAAAGTCAGTTTGATCAATGGTTAAATCAAGCACTTAATAAGTAATTCTCCACGCCAATCTTACTGGTAGGTTGGCGTTTTTATGCAACTTATCGACCTATCTATTTAACAAATATTATTTGTCGAAACGACTTAAATTAATCATTTTACTTGCCTAACTATTAGCCTCATATTCGCGCCGAATAACCCATAGATTTCATTTAACTTATAGGCGCAAAACAGTGGAAAACACAGTCGTTCCTGCAGCATCACCACGAGTTACAGTTCCAGTCGTCGCACTGTCTCTTTATGCGGTGGCTTCAGGCTATTTAATGAGCTTGATCCCTCTCATGCTCGGTGAATACAACATCTCAGCAGATTATGCGAGTTGGTTGGCGAGTGTTTTTTATGGCGGCTTATTGGTCGGCGCGATGTTTATTGAACGTGTCGTGCGTCAAGTTGGTCACCGTAAAGCGTTTATTGGCTGCTTAGCGGCATTCTCGCTAACGATTGTCACGCTACCCGTTTTTGCTAATGGGTTAGTGTGGCTTGCTGCTCGTTTTATCGCAGGTATTGCCGTTGCGGGCGTTTTTGTCATTGTTGAATCTTGGCTAATGTCTGGCGACGAAGCATCACGTGCAAAACGTTTGAGCTTGTACATGCTATCGCTTTATGGCGGTTCAGCATTAGGCCAGTTTGGTATTGGCGTACTTGGCGTAAGTGGCGGCGTTCCGTTTATCGCGATCACGACATTGATCCTAATGGCGATGTTGGTGCTGATGTTTATAGAGTGTGAACAACCAAACAGCCATGAATCAACCGCTTTGTCATTTAAGCAAATTGCCAAGCTAAACCATGCTGCAATTATTGGTTGTGTTGTATCAGGTTTGACCTTAGGCGCGATCTACGGATTAATGCCTGTTGAGCTCACTAACCGTAAAATCAACCATCAAGACATTGGTACATTGATGGCACTAGTGATCCTAGGTGGCATGTTGGTTCAACCAATGGTGACCACATTGAACAAATACATGAGCCGCACAGTGCTAATGGCGTTCTTCTGTATTTTGGGTATTTTTTCGATCGGTTTAACCTTTATTTCATCGTCAGCCGTGGTATTAGCTGCTGCATTATTCTTTTTAGGTGCAGCTACTTTTGCCTTGTACCCAATTGCGATCAACTTAGGTTGCGAAGGACTTGATGAGCGCTTTATTGTCTCTGCCACACAAGTCATGCTGTTCAGCTACAGCATTGGCTCTGTTGCTGGCCCGGTTGTGGCTGATAAATTTATGGGCCAAGAACATGGCTTACTAGGCTACTTGTTTGCCGCTTTGGTTGCGACTGGCGTATACATGCTACTTGCAGCGAGCAAAACTAAGCAGCGTATGGCCGCTGGCCTCTAACCAAGCAACTTCTACTCAACGAAAACGAGGGCATGTCGCCCTCGTTTTTTATTCTTCGCTTTTTTGTTTAGATAAACGTTTGTGACGGTTTGACGCGTTCGCTGCAGGTTTTTCCGGTACCGCGCGCTTTTCATGAAGTAAATGACGAACCGCCAAGATGGGATGTTTCAGTAGCATTCTGGGGCCAGAGTAACGCATGACCAAACGCATTTGCTCTTTCGGGTCCGGTTTATAACAGTGAATCGGACACTTGTTACACGTAGGTTTATTCTCTCCGTAAGGACAACGGTCAAGACGAACTTCTGCGTATTCAAGCAGCTCACGACATTCTGAGCACAAGTCACTTTTTGTTCCATGGTGATCGTGACAGTAAACCTCTACCATGGCTTTTACCGTCTTAAATTCAGTGGCGAGCTTGCCAAGTAAAATATCGCTCATGAGCTTCCAAAAATCACAACGTCATTGTGTAAAGTTCTAACATTCGACCATTATCGTATTGCTGCTCAACTCGTTCAAACTCAAAGCCCAGTTTTTTGAGCAAACTTATACTACGAATATTGTCATTGTTGGTGATGGCAGCCAACTTATCGAGTTTCATTTCCCCTCGAGCATATTCCAGCACCGCGGTTGCCGACTCGACTCCGTAGCCGCAACCATAAGCAGAAGGTAAAAAACCATACCCGAGATCGTAGTGTTGCAATGTGTCACGCTTAACTAGCCCACAAATACCGATCGGCTGTCCATCGTCCTTTTTCTCTACTACGAGTAAACTCACGCCTTTAACTTTTTGCATGCGTAGCATGTTTTCTTTTATATAACGCGCCGCTTCATATTCAGTACGAATTTGTTTATCTCCGACAAAACGGTAAAAGTCTGGTTGGTTATAAAGTTCTAATATGAATGGTGCATCATCTACACTCACAAGACGTAGTATCAAACGTTCAGTGTTCAGTGTTTTCATTTGGACTCCATTAAAACGCGAGAGATGATTGGACATAGAAACGTACTTGAATCTTGCGACCGACGTAAGGGCTTATTTAGTTGTAACTTGATAAAAAAATAACTATCCTGCCCCGCTAAATTAAAGGACCACCACCATGAACCGCAAGAAGAAAATCAATCAGATCTTAAAAGCGAAGCAGAAGAAGCACAACGCTAAGCTACATAAGAGCAATAAGCCGCGTTATATCTCCAAAGCTGAACGTGCAAAAATGGAAGCTGAAGAGCAAAACCAAGCCTCGGAAAGCACGGAAAATGTTGTAGACACAGTGCCGACAGATCAAGCCTAAAAGAAAAGCCGCTTTATGCGGCTTTTTTGTTTATTGTACGGAGAGAATTGACTTTAATATTCAACACTGTAGTTCAGTGTGAATGTGCGACCTCTTCCTTTGTAGTCGTAAGCTGCTGCATCGTAGTGTGCCGCATAAAGAATCTGCGCACGTTGACCCCAAGCGGTTGTGTAGTCTTCGTCAAATAGGTTTTGAATACCAAAGCCTAACTGCCCAACAGGTAGTGTTACATTACCCAGAAGATCAAACGTGGTGTAACCCTCCAACTTATTGTTGGCGTCATCTTCGTAATCAAACATCGTCTGACTTTGTAGACGAATCGAGTACGAATCTTGGTAGTATGCAGCCCATGCATTAGCCTTAGACGTACTGGCTTTACCTGCGCTCAAATCTTCCCATTTACCATCGGTTTTCAGCTCAGAAACTACGTAGTGTCCTGATGCCCCTAACAGGATATCGCGGGTCACCCAGTAATTGATGTTTGCTTCTGCACCGTAAACACGCTGCTCGTCGTCAACATTCGTAATCAACAACGTTTTTCTATCATACTTGATGGAGTTGTCTGAAAGCGAGTAATAGCCTGCCGCCTGAAGCGCAAGAGAGTTGGTATCAAGACGGTAACCGATCTCATAGCTGTCCGTTTTAATACCTGACATTTTTGAGTCAGACACGTTAATGCTGTTGTTCAACGCATAATGACCGTTTGCATCCACCGCATCATAACTGCCTTGACCATAGTACTTCGCAGGGTCAGCAAGTTCGAAACCTTGGGAGAAATTTGCCCAAAGTTGAGATTCATCATTAAGCTGATAAATGGTGCCCAAATTAAACAGACTTACAGAGTAGTCGGTGCTGCCACCTGGTACCGCATCCGCTGACACCCCCTTACCCAAGGCAATCTTCTTTTGTACGCTATAGGCAACAAAGTCATCAATCTTGTTGTCCATGTATTGATAGCGGTAGCCTGCTTGAACGGACCAGTCTTGATTAATTTGATAGTCACCTTGAACAAACATTGCGTAAGACGTTACATCTACACCTGGGTAACGACCAACTTCGGCGTACGTTTTATTAATCAAGTTTCCAGAGTTGTTTGCAATGCTTGGATCGAATAGAGCTTGATTGCTCTCAAAACGGTCTAAATACGCATCAACACCATAAACAAGGTTGAATGATTCCCAGTTTTTTGCCAGTGCCAAACGTCCAGCAAAAACCTCTGTCTTTTGCTGAGAAGCACCTTGGTAATAAGGAGTAAACGTTTGGTCTTCACTTCGGTAAGACAACTCGCCAATCAGTTGATGGCCGAATACGCTGTCGTGAGCGTAGTTCGCACTTAAGAGAACTCGCTCTGTACCGTGTTCACGATCGGAATCGAATCCCTCTCGTACATCAACAAATTTATTGTTAACAATGTACAAGCCGTATGGCGAATCTTGCTGGCTGTCATAGTATTGTGCGACAAGGTTTAACTTGCTGGCATCGGAGATTTGAATCTCTGTCGATCCCATCACATCAAGCGTCGAGTTGTATTGCAGAGAACCTTGGGAAATATCTGGGGTGACAATGTCGCCATTTGCGTCAAATGCACCTTGTGTCTCGGTGTACACAACCGAACCCCTAGCGGCAATTCGCTCATTACCACCTGAGATAGACTGAGCTAGTTTGTAATCAAAGTCATCGCTGCTGTTAAAACCTGTAGAGCCACTGACATACGATTCAAACGACAAGTCATCCGAGTAAGCTTTCTTGGTGATAATGTTAATAACACCACCAGTCGCGCCTGCACCATAAATGGAGGTTGCACCAGATAGTACTTCAATTCGCTCGATGTTGAATGGGTCAATGGCATCAAGCTGACGACTAATTGGGCGAGAAGACTGCAGTGAGACTCCATCAATCATCACCAGCATCGCTCTGCCACGCAGGTTCTGGCCGTAGTTAGTTCGACCACCCGTACCAACGTCTAACGAAGGAATGGTTGCAGAAAGAATGTCACCAAGTGTCTTGCCCGCGCGATATTGCTGAGCAATTTCCTCTTGCCCTACAAACCAAACCGTTCCTGGAATATCAGAGATCGATTTCGGCATCACACTGCCCACGACCACCATTTGTTCATCACTTGGTGTTGATGTTTGTTGAAGTTCTTCCGCAGCTATTGAGCTAACTGCGTATCCACTGCTCATCGCAAGTACGATGAGATTAAGAGAAAACGTCCTTTTTATCATTGTATTTATCTTTTTGTTGTCAACAAGAGCATGCAATGATACTTATTCTCACTCTCAAATCGAGCACTGTTACATAAGTTAACCAAATGTTAATTAGGATTATGCTTGCTCATAAGCTGTCGATTTTTTTCTAAACGAGGACAATCTTCACAAAGCTTTCTGCCTTCACACTTATAGACTAAACAACAGCTTTTTCTGACCAATTTTAGCGGCTGATCCAGTGATGTCTCATAAAGTGAATGACTATTGTTGGCATCTAAACCCAATGCCTGTAACCACAAGATGGCATGTTCACGCAATGTCGTGTTGGTCATTTGCGGAAAACGCTGTTGAAGACGAATCAAACAAGCCATGATCCCATCCGACATCAATTGATGAGTGAAGCCTGGGCGAATGCGCGTCCATTGACTCATTTCTTGTTGGTAGAAATCGAACAACTCTCGAATTTGACGTCCTGCCTCTTTTATTAATTCTTCTGGCTTACCATGTATATGTGTTTCGTCAGCGAATCGATATCCAGACACAAAACAAGGCTTGAGGTGCTGCGCCATCTCACGAATGTTTGGCAACGTGTGGAAACCGTAAATAGAAATGAACGCAACATAAACAGGCTGCCAACACAACAAATCCCACGTTCTCGTCAACCAATACGCTTTTCCCGCTTCCGGATGAGCCTCAGACAACTGTTGGTAAAGGCCTTGAATGATCGGATTGATATCATTTTCGATATGAATAACTTCTTGCCCTATTTCGCCAATATCACCGTGCAGGTAAGGCGTAATCTCACTCGAAGTTTGAAATAGTTGCGGGAAAAATTGCTCAGACATGATGGTTTATTGTTGGTGTAGTCATTCTGACACCTTTATACCCAAGCACTAATCGCAATGCAAACTATTATCTTTTGTGTTCACATAACAAAAGCCTATTCTCATCTGTGGTCTCTGCCTCTATTTTCAAGCTCTTTGCGCCCGTAAGGTCTGGTTACGTATGCGATGAATAGCAACAAACTCTTAAACCTCTTCGCATTTAGCGCTGACATGATCGCAAAAATACACAGCATAAAAACACCCTGATAAAACTGTGTTAACAGTTTCCCTGTGTAGCGTGAGTTATTGCCAATAATTGAATATTGCTGTTTCTTATCCAAAGGAGTGTGAACAACATGAAGTATTTTCTTTCTGAATATCGGGACAATGTAATTAAGTAATTTGGCTATATAGCCCCCTGTTTTGAATAAGGAAATCCACATGTTGTATCTTGAGTTTCTATTTTTGCTCGTGATGCTGTATATCGGCTCACGTTATGGTGGTATAGGCCTTGGGGTCGTATCTGGTATTGGTTTGGTGATTGAAGTCTTCATCTTTAAGATGCCGCCAACCTCCCCTCCTGTCACCGTTATGTTGATCATCTTAGCAGTGGTAACATGTGCATCCATTCTTGAAGCGGCTGGTGGTTTGAAATACATGCTGCAAGTTGCCGAACGTGTGCTTCGTAAGAACCCAAAACGCGTCACCCTGATCGCTCCTTTTGTTACTTACTTTATGACCTTCTTGCTCGGCACAGGTCACGCGGTTTACTCCATCATGCCAATCATTGGCGACGTTGCACTGAAAAACGGCATTCGTCCGGAACGTCCAATGGCAGCCGCTTCCGTCGCTTCGCAAATCGCGATTACGGCCTCTCCAATTTCAGCGGCAGTCGTTTACTACTTGGCACAACTCTCTGATATTCAGCACGAGATCACTCTGCTTTCTATTTTGCTCGTTACTGTTCCAGCGACGCTATTCGGTACGTTGCTGATGTCACTTTACAGCCTAAAACGCGGTAAAGAACTGGAAGACGATGAAGAATACCAAGAGCGTTTAAAAGATCCGGTGTGGCGTGAAAAGATCCTCAACACCACTGCAACGTCTCTTGATGAAGTGCTACCAACAAGTGCTCGTAACTCTGTGTTGCTGTTCATCGCGTCTATCTTGGTTATCGTCGTTATCGCGATGTGGCCGGACATTCGTACCATCGTGGATGGCGCGAAACCAATCAGCATGGCCGTTGTGATTCAAATGATGATGCTCTGCTTCGGCGGTATCATTTTGCTTGCAACCAAAACTGACCCACGTGACGTACCAAACGGCGTAGTATTCAAATCAGGTATGGTGGCTGCCATTGCTATCTTCGGTATCGCCTGGATGTCAGATACTTACTTCCAATACGCAATGCCTCAGTTCAAATCTGGCATCGTTGAGATGGTAACCAACTACCCTTGGACGTTCGCGCTTGCGTTGTTCATTGTATCGGTTGTGGTGAACTCTCAAGCAGCAACGGCTCGTATGATGCTACCTGTTGGTCTTGGCTTGGGTCTGGATCCGGCACTGCTTATCGGCCTAATGCCTGCGGTATACGGTTACTTCTTTATTCCGAACTACCCTTCAGATATCGCGACAGTGAACTTCGATACGTCAGGTACCACTAAGATTGGTAAGTGGTACTTCAACCACTCATTTATGTCGGTAGGTTTGATTGGTGTGATTGGTGCTTGCTGTCTGGGCTACTTGTTAGGACAAATGATCATTCCTTCATAATTAGCCAAATCAACAATAAATTAGAGGCGAGTCATTGTACGTTAGCGTACAGCCTGAATGACTCGCCTTTTCTTTGTCACGTTAGTGATTACAGTAAGAAGTCATCATCAATCGCGACAAAGTTATCTGCACAATCAATCAGAGTTTGGGATGTTAGCTTAGGCACACCATAAACGGTCACCGTTTTATTGAAGCGCTGCTGAATTCGTTCCACCAGAAGACTAAAGTCCCCATCTCCAGAAACGAGAATCACTTCTTCAACTTCAGGTGCAATTTCAATCGCATCAAGAGTAATACCAACATCCCAGTCGCCTTTCGAGCTGCCGTCACGACGCTGAATATAGGGTTTAAGCATTACCTCGAACCCAACACCGCGTAAAATGTGATGAAACTGACGCTGTTTTGGATCGTTACTCGCGATGGCATAAGCACGAGCACTCACCACCTCTTTCCCTTGCGTCGCAACATACCAAAACTGGTTGTAATCAAAATTACTGCGATACGCTTCGCGACAGGTGTAATACACATTCTGTACATCAACCAAAATGGCGATCTTTTGTTTTCTTTCTGAATTCATCTTTTCTACGCTTGATTTATTTGCTGCCTACCCTAAGTCAGTTTTGGTAAAAGCACAATGAGCCAATTCCACTAAACTTAACGTATAAACGGTATTTGGGTTTCTAGGGGAACTGTCATGGGCGGAAAGTTACTAGTGATACTACTTTCTTGTATCTTGTCATCGACAGCATTCGGTTATCCAGCACATTCAAAGTACTGGCCGCATCGGAGTGTGCTTTACTTCGCTCCAGAAAACGATGAATACGTTAAACAATTCTTACTAGAAGCACTCATGAATGAGTGCGAGTTGGAAGACAGAGACGTGGTCACATTAGTCATTACAGAACAAGGTTACACGTCTCCAGCTTGGCTCAAAGAAGAGTTTGATTTGAAAATGCTTGCCAAGCTGTATGAAATTGAAAAAGGCTCACATACCGCAATTTTACTGGGTAAAGATGGCCAAGAGAAATACCGATGGGGCGCAGAAACGGATTGGCCATTTATCAACAACTTGATTGATCAAATGCCAATGCGTAAGCAAGAAATGCAGAGACGTCACAGCCCCTGCAAAATCTAACCATTAGACGAACTTATTTTCTAAACCAGTCTAGTTTGTTGTGCAACTGAGTCACGCTGCCAACGACGATCAATGCTGGACTGATCGCTTTCTCAGCCATTTCAGAAAGTTCGTTCAGTTTTCCTTGGAACACGCGCTGCTCTGGACGCGTACCATTTTCAATAATGGCGCATGACATCTCTGGATCTAATCCGTGAGTGATCAGGTTATCCATGATGTGACCGCTTTGCTTCAAACCCATGTAGAACACAAGTGTGTTGTTAGATTGCGCTAACGAATGCCACTCAATTTCGCGACCGTCTTTTTGCACGTGACCCGTAATAAATTGAACACTTTGCGCATGATCACGGTGCGTTAATGGAATACCAGCATAAGCTGTTGCACCCGCCGCCGCGGTGATCCCCGGCACCACTTCGTATTTGATGCCGTATTCTGCAAGCTCTTCTAACTCTTCACCCCCGCGTCCAAAGATGAAAGAATCACCACCTTTTAGGCGCACAACGCGTTTACCTTCTTGTGCTTTTTGTACCAAGATTTGGTTAATTTGATCTTGAGGTACACAGTGAAAGTCCAATTTTTTGCCTACGTAGATCATCTCCGCTGATGCATGCGCCAATTCAAGAATGTCTTTCGACACTAATCGGTCATACACCACAACTTCAGCCGCTTGAATCGCTTTCAAACCTTTGACTGTCAGCAAGTCTGGATCGCCCGGCCCCGCACCTACTAGAGAAACAAAGCCGCTGTTTAAAGATGAGTTCGCAGTAGTCATATCAACGCCTATCGGAAATTTGGATATAAAGAGTAACACTCACGTTATTAACTTAAGGTTCAAACTACTCCAAGGAGTTATTACTTTTTATAGCCAAATCAATACAATATCTATTGAAAGTTAAATGAGTTGAGTTGCCCTACCTACCATAGGTAGGGCCAGATAAAAGCAGTTTATTTTGCGATTGCAGGCTCTGCTTTTACTTCTTCTTCAACTACGTTGATAGAAGGCGCTGTTTTCGCATGAGTTAGGTACAGTGGCAGACAAGTCATTACGAGACCACCAACGATATTACCTAGGATGGTTGGGATAAGGTTGAAGTTCAACCAAGTCGCGATACCAAAATCCGCACCTAGAATCATACCCAGTGGGAATAGAAACATGTTTACCACGGTGTGCTCGAATACTAGCGCGAAGAAGATGAAGATTGGGAACCACATCATCGCTACACGACCAGATACTGAACGTGCCGTCATGTTGCCGATCACGCCTAGGCACACCATTAGGTTACAGAAGATAGCGCGTACAAAACACGTGATCCATCCGTCCATACCCATGTTTTCGAAACCAAGGCTACGGGCAGTCGATACATCGACAAACTTCTTCGCTACCGCGTTCAATTCTAGAGAGAAGTTACCGGTTAGAGAGATTGCCACTAGGTAAGCCACAATTAGAGAACCAATCAGGTTACCCAAACCTACCAATCCCCAGCAACGGAAAATACGACCCCAAGTGATACCCGGACGGTTAGCAAACTTAGCCAAAGGAGCAAGACCAAAAACACCAGTGACAAGGTCGTAACCCATCACACTGAGAATCACAAAGCCCACAGGGAAAACAAGCGCCCCCACAAGGCCAATGCCCGTTTGTACAATCGCGGTAATAGCAACCACCACCGCAAGAGACAGAATAACGCCTGCCATCGTGCCGCGAAGCAGAAGATCTCGTGTGCTGGTATTAATTTTCGCTTCACCCACGTTGATCATGGTTTGCACGAATTCAGCAGGTTTAAAGTCTGTAGACATGAATGTGTCCTTATTCAAAATTGAAAGTTAAAAAGTTAAAGATTGAATAGAGAAAGGCTTCCCGTTGACACCCACTGCTGTCGACATCATCTCGCTTCCCTGTTCCCCCAAGATGACGCTTGGAAAGCCTTTGTCTATTGAATCTAAGTACTCGGTGCACTCCCTCCCCTTAAGGAGGAGGGAATGCAAACCAAGCTTATGCAGAAATTTCTACTTCACCGTTGGTTACGCGCGTTTTGTACGCTTTCACGTTAAAACGCTCGTCTTCCATGCACGCACCTGTTGTCAGGTTAAAGCGTTGCTTTTTAAGTGGGCTTGCTACCCAAAGTTCGCCTTGGTGCTCACAAATCAAACCGCGAGAAAGCACGTTTGATTGGAAGAATGGGTCTGTGTTGCTGATCGCCAGCACTTCTTCTGCTTGTGTTGGGCGGAATACCGCAACTTGCTGACCATCAACCAGTGCACAAACGCCAGTGCCCGGTACGATGTCGTTGATTTGGCAAATCTTTTCAAATGACATGTTCAACCTTCCCTTATGCTTCAGTGATCGCTACGTGTAGGATGTCGCCTTTCGCTTCAGGATGTTTCTCCGTGAAGGTCGCTGGGCGGTGCTGTTCGCGCTCTTGAACAAACACAACATTGTCATCGCGCTTGTCAGAGTTGATGAAGTGTGCGAAACGAGTCAGTTGTGATTCGTCATTGATGGTTGCAGTCCACTCACATTCGTACTCGTCTACAAGCTTCGCTACATCTGCTTCTAGTTGAGCGTTAATGCCAAGTTTGTCTTCAACAATCACTTCGCGTAGGTAGTCAACGCCACCTTCCATGTTTTCCATCCAAACCGATGTACGTTGTAGTGGCGCAGCAGTACGGATGTAGAACATCATGAAGCGGTCGATATACTTGATTAGCGTTTCTTTATCTAGGTCACTTGCAAGTAGGTCTGCGTGACGAGGCTTCATACCACCGTTACCACATACGTACATGTTCCAACCTGCGTCAGTCGCGATGATGCCAAGGTCTTTACCTTGTGCTTCCGCACACTCACGAGTACAGCCAGAAACACCGAACTTCATCTTATGAGGCGTACGAATGCCTTTGTAACGGTTCTCGATGTAAGAACCTAGACCAACAGAATCTTGAACACCGTAACGACACCAAGTTGAGCCAACACATGTCTTCGCCATACGAAGTGCTTTTGCGTACGCTTGACCTGTTTCGAAACCAGCGTCGATAAGCTTGCGCCAGATCTCTGGAAGATCGTCTTTTTGAGCACCGAACAGACCAATACGTTGAGCACCGGTTACTTTGGTGTATAGGTTGTATTCTGCAGCAACGTTCGCTAGTGCACCCAGTGCTTGAGGTGTAACTTCACCACCCGCCATGCGTGGGATTACGGAGTAAGTACCATCTTTTTGGATGTTACCTAGGAAGTTATCGTTGGTGTCGTGCAGCTTAACCAGTTGTGGCTTAAGGATGTGCTCACCCCAGCAAGAAGCCAAAATAGAACCCACAAGTGGTTTACATACTTCACAGCCGTAACCTTTACCGTATTTCTCCAGAAGCTCATCAAACGTTTTGATCTCTTCAATACGGATTAAGTGGAATAGCTCTTGGCGTGAGTAAGCAAAGTGCTCACAAACGTCGTTCTTCACTTCAATACCAGATTTAGCAAGCTCTGCGTTTAGGACAGAAGTGACTAGAGGAATACAACCACCACAGCCTGTGCCAGCGCCAGTCACTGCTTTGATGTCGCCCAATGTATGGTGGCCATCAGCAACCGCTTGTGCGATCTTGGCTTTGGTTACATCGAAACATGAACAGATCACTGCGCTTTCTGGTAGAGCGTCTGCACCTAGTGCTGGTTTCTCAGCGCCTGCGTGTGCAGGAAGGATCAATGCGTCTGGGTGTTCTGGTAGGTCGATTTCGTTCAACATCAATTGAAGCAAATCGCCGTAGTCAGACGTATCGCCAACCATTACCGCGCCAAGCAGTTTCTTGTTGTCTTCAGAAACGATAAGACGTTTGTAAACTTCTTGCTCTTCGTTTTGGTAAACGTAACTCTTACAACCTTCAGTACGACCGTTCGCATCACCGATTGAACCTACTTTTACACCAAGCAGTTTTAGCTTCGCAGACATGTCAGCGCCTTCGAATTTGCTTTCTGTGTTACCTAGTAGGTGATCAACGGCAACCGTCGCCATCTTGTAGCCAGGAGCAACAAGGCCGTAGAACATGTCGTTCCAAGACGCACACTCACCAATCGCGTAGATGTTCTCATCAGAAGTCTGGCAGTGGTCGTTGATGGCAACACCGCCACGAGGGCCAAGTTCTAGCTCCATTTGGCGTGCTAGTTTGTCTTGTGGACGAATACCCGCTGAAAATACAATGAAGTCTGTTTCTAACTCAGTGCCGTCAGCAAAACGCATAACGTTGCGTGCGTTTGTGCCTTCTGCCGCAATCTCAAGCGTGTTTTTGCTGGTGTGAACGTTCACGCCCATACGCTCGATTTTTTGACGAAGTTGGTTACCACCAGCAAGGTCAAGTTGCTCAGCCATCAGCTTTGGCGCGAACTCAACAACGTGTGTTTCTACACCCAATGCTTTTAGTGCGCCTGCCGCTTCAAGACCTAGAAGACCACCACCGATAACCACGCCTGATTTGCTGTTTTTCGCACACGCTTCAATCGCTTTTAGATCTTCGATCGTGCGGTAAACAAAACAGTCTTTGCTTTCGTGGCCTTTGATAGGCGGGACAAATGGGAATGAGCCTGTAGCAAGAATCAGCTTGTCGTATTGAACTTCGCGACCAGTGCTTGAGTAAACAATGCGGTTTTCACGGTTGATGTTAATCGCGCGTTCGCCGATCAGCATATTAATACCGTGTTTCTCGTAGAAGCCTTCTTTTACTAAGGAAAGTTCATCTGCAGTATGGTGAGAAAAGTAAGAGGAAAGGTGCACACGGTCGTATGCGACACGAGGTTCTTCACAGAAAACGGTAATCTCCATATTAGAGATGTCAGTTTTCTCGACTAAGTCTTCAATATAACGGTGCCCTACCATACCGTTACCGATGACTACTAGCTTCAACTTGCTCATTATAATTCCTAAGGGTTAGGTTCTTATCACTGAGCTCATTGTTAATTGTGAAAGAAAATTAATACATGATGTAAATCAATTACAATTTCAAACTACCCTAAAGGGGTAGATGAACGTTTTTATCTTGATATTGAAGAATAAAAGGTAATTTATTAACGGATGTTGGTAGTTTTTACAAAATGAGATAACCGCAGTCATGCTCACAAAGGGCTATACAGTTTTGGCTTTTACAGAATGGCAATGATTGTCGAGTTAAACCACGCTAACGATAAACCCAGCTTTGTTTAAAAACAAAGCATTCGTTTTAACCTAGCCGTTTCAAGGCTACTAAAGGTGAACAACTGAAGTGACTGAAAGTTTTAGAAAAATCAAGTCTCACAACAAAAATCTTTTACTAGCTAAGTCGCACTATAAAGACTAGAATCTGATTTAGTTCATATGGAATAAAATCCATATGATTGATACCGTAATTGACATATAGAGTGCCGTCCCATGTTTGTGAGGCGGCCTTTTATTTGGGAGTCATAAAATGTCAGAAAACAATTCTATCTACATTTCAAGCTTAGATATGAACCGAATCACGGCTTTGTTGGATAAAATGCCAAACATCGCGGCGGAGCTTGTTGAGCTAGAAGCAGAGCTAGACCGTGCGACGGTTCTTGAGCCAGAACAAATGCCAGATAATGTGGTCACGATGAACTCAACTGTAGAGTTTAAATTTGCAGGTGAAGATAGAACCATGACAAAGACACTGGTTTACCCATCTGAGCTGAAAAGCAGTGATGATATTTCCATTTTTGCGCCCGTAGGCAGCGCACTGATCGGTTTGTCTGTTGGTCAAAAACTTGAATGGCCAATGCCAAATAATCAAGTGAAGACAATTGAAATTGTCGATATCACCTACCAGCCTGAGCGTTGTGGTGCACTAAACCGCTAACCCTCAGTAGTCCCGGTGCAAAGGCCTCATTTATGACTTTGCACCAGGAGAGCCCCTCGCTTATCCCCTATTTCCTTCTTTGTTTTTCCAAGCATTTACTTTGCTGCTCTTAAGTAACATCAACGATTCTTTATTATTTACCGCATATTCAATACCTATATCTCCAAGCTCAATCATAGAAATTGCAAAGTATTTTTCGTATATTGTCGCTCCGAAAACGACGTAAATTATGCGCAAAATGGAAGAATATCTAACTCGAATTGCCTGCTTAGAAAAAGAAAATGAAGAGCTGAAGCGGAAGAATGCGCGACTACAAGAAAAGTTGAATGCTGCACTCGACAGTAATGGACTGTGTTTGTGGGAGCAGCATATTCCTTCAGGTACTTTGACGATATTCAATATGCAGTGGGGCAAAATGCTAGGTTATCAGCCCCATGAGTTAACCGCGACGGTTGAAACGTGGAAAAACAATCTCCACCCTGAAGATTATGATCTTGCGGTGGGTGCATTTGAAGATCACCTAGCTGGCAAAACCGACCTTTATGAGGTAGTTCATCGCATGATGCATAAAGACGGCAGTGATAGTTGGGTCTACGATCGAGGGCGCATCGTCGAGTATGGTTCTGATGGCGAACCACTACGCATGATGGGCACTCATATCGATATTACAAAAGAAAAGCGATATGAGCAGCAACTGGCTAAGTTAGCTTCGAGTGATCCATTGACCGGACTGTTAAATAGAAAAGCAATTGAGGAAAACTTTAATCATCAACCTCAAACCAAGCCGTCTCAGCAGTCTGCCTTAGTGTTTGTTGATATAGATAATTTTAAAGCAGTTAACGACCAGCTAGGCCATCATACTGGTGATACTCTCCTCATCAATATCGCCAATAGCTTAACAGAGCTTGCGCCAAGCAAGTCTCAAGTCGGACGCATAGGAGGAGATGAGTTTGTCGTTTTAAGCTCTTATTCAAATCAAGAAGAAATATCTCAACTTTGTGATCGACTCTTAAGTTCCATCATTCCTGCGATAAATCAGGACTTAAATAAAGTAACGATTGGAATGAGCATCGGCGTTTGTCTATTTGATAAAGGAAAACAACAGTTTAATGAAGTTTATCAAAAAGCCGATCATACAATGTATGAGATAAAGAAAAATGGCAAAAATGGCGTTGCCTATATCCAGATATAATAATTCTCTTGTTTTTTGAAATTAATATTTCTTTAATTTGACAATTTTCTCTACGGAATTGATAGAGTCTTATTTTTAATAAGTCATTTATATAGGAAACAAAAGAAATAACAAACAATTAAGAGTGTTGCATACTACACGGTGTAATATTATTACTGTTTTTGTGACTGCTTTTGTTGCATACAATATTATTTCTTATTATTTTTATAAAAACCACCAATAAAAAGTAGTTAAACATTATAATTCATAAACTTATAAAAACCGAAATGCATGGTTGAATTTTAACCACCCCTTCTGCTAATATCTCGCCTCGTGTTTAAAAGTAATAAACACACACAAATATAAAACAAACTTTATAAAACATAATGCACACTTGATAATTACTGGTTCTATTTGGGTAGAGCTCGGTATTTATTTTATTTAAAACATTATGAATTTGTAATTTCATTTAATATCAAAATATTAAGTAGGTATATAACCGTCATTCCGCAGCCAATTTCAGAATTAAAACAATGTGATCCAGTGATCGTTTACAAATGTTAGTGCGACAGACCTCTTGACCGCGATCCCCAGTTTTGATCTATTACTGTTATTTAA
>NZ_JAMZAP010000016.1:0-133769 GCF_024181785.1 Vibrio sp. Y42_MX_L11 | reverse complement strand
GTTAAATAACAGTAATAGATCAAAACTGGGGATCGCGGTCAAGAGGTCTGTCGCACTAACATTTGTAAACGATCACTGGATCACATTGTTTTAATTCTGAAATTGGCTGCGGAATGACGGTATAAAGAGTAAAGATAAGAACCTTATTCATATAGAAAACACCAGTAATCACTATGTCAGATTAGTCAACCTAGCAGTGACCAGGCCAAACCAATCGCCTTTTATCGTTTCGAAAGGGTTAGCAGGGTATATATTACCTGAGCAATATAAAACGTGGCCTATTTCTTACTCCAATATGAAAAATATAAAAGTAAAGGCGGATATTGAAGGTAAGCGTTACGTTATTCCACTCGAACAAAATGAATAAGATTTTATATCTATCTTGTTTATTTACCAGTATGACGCCTGGCGTGGGTTGGTGCGACAACGTAGTGACCCATTTATCGCAGTTACCTAGTCCTGAAAACTTTTCTTATGAGAACTTTGAAAATATTCATTTGTCGTTAGAACTAGTAATTAATCAACGACCGACTGGTTTAATCGCGGATGTTGAACGTAAAGGCGAGCGTTACTTCGTGTATAGAGACGATTTACTGTCTGCTGGCGTGGTCGCGGATGTATTACCTGGGACGCAAGAGAAGTTAGACATAACATCAATATCGGGTGTAGAGGTCGATTATTTGCAATCGTCACTGCAATTATCAATCACAGTGCCTCCGAATTGGTTGCCGATGCAACGCTTTTCTGCGCAGAACAGGAGGCGTTTTTCCCCCGCTAAATTCGGAACTGGTGGGTTATTTAATTACAGTATGTTTGGTGTTTATGATCACGAAAGTAGTCAAAAAGAAGTATCTATTAACCACGAATTGAGAGCCTTTTCTGAATTCGGCGTACTTTCTACGACGGGAATATTTAAATCTAACCTTCATCGAGACGTTCAAGCGCAACAAAGTAATAAATATACACGCTTCGACACGAGGTACGAATATGTTGATCAAAGTCGTCGATTGCGCTTTGAAGTAGGGGATTACATTGTGAGGCCCCTTGCGTGGAGTCAACCAGTTCGAATGGCTGGTATTCAACTCTCACATGACTTCTCTATGCGTCCAGATGTGGTTACCGCACCTTTACCTGCATTTTATGGCGAAGTAACTGCTCCCACGACGTTAGATTTATTTGTAAACGGATTAAAAACCGATTCAATGTTTGTGGGGCCGGGACCGTTTGTTATCAATGATATTCCAATGGTATCGGGAGCTGGTGAAGCGACAGTGATTGCAACGGATGCTCAGGGAAGGCGGACTGCAATGACCAGTCCATTTTTCCTTTCAGCTAACTTGCTGAAGGCTAACTATACCTCTTACAACGCTAGTTTTGGTGCTTTACGCCGAAACTATGGCAACGCTTCAAATGACTATGGCGATGGTGCTGTTGTCGCAGCTGCGAGGCACGGAATGACAAACTGGCTAACGTTGGAGGCACAAACCGAAGCGAAAGATGACTTAATTGTTGCGGGAGTCGGTTTTGTTACCAACCTATTCAATATGGGAACGATTGATGGGGCGGTAAGGTTTAGCAATTATGAGCAGAGAGCGAGTTCCTATTCAGTTGGTTATAGTTATCAATCTCGAATGTTTAGCTTTTCCGCTCGTACCCAAGTTGAGAGCGAGAGATTTTACACGCTTTCCCAAGCACCAGAGAACTTGAGAAGTGACAACACTAACGAGCGAGAGAATTTGTCTCGGCATGTCTCTCAGATAAATGTTGGCGCCCGGCTGAATGAGTGGGGTTCGTTATCAGGGGGATACTTTGATGTTCAGCAAACCGACTCTCGATCGAGAATACTTAATGTAACTTACAGCCGCTCGCTTCCGTTCGATATCAACATGTCATTATCGTTTAATCGAAACATCGGTGGGGAGGCAGTTACGTTAGCACAATTCTCATTACCTTTGAGCGCTTTCTCTGGTAGCGCGGGATTAACCATGAAGCGTGAAAGCGATGGTCATCTTAGTGGCCGTGCTAGTGTTAGTCGACTTGCGCCGATTCGAGGTGGTTTGGGAATCAACTTAGCGCATGATATTAATGAAAAGCCTGACAATAGAAAGCAGGCCGATGTTACTTACCGAGCCTCTTGGGCGGAGTTCCGAGCGGGCTTAAACGGGACGAGTGGTAATTACGATTATTTTGCCGAAATGTCGGGTTCGGTTGCGTCACTCGATGGTGAAATATTCCCTGCAAATAATGTGTATGATAGTTTCGCTGTTGTCAGTACTAGCGGTTTTGAAGGTGTGCCCGTCAAATATGAGAATCAAGTCGTTGGATTGACTGATGATGACGGTTACTTACTTGTACCGTGGGCAATGGCATATTACACCGCAAAATATGAAATTGATCCGCTTAGATTACCTGCCAATGCTTTTTTCCCAACAACAGAACAATACGCGTCGATACATTCTGGGTATGGCTATTTGCTCGAGTTCCCAGTAGCTTTGCAAGTTGCGTTAAGTATGGAGGTTGTTGATGAAAATGACGCCTACTTGCCGTTAGGAACTTATGGTCAATCAGATACTGGAGTGGTTGGGCAAATTGGTTGGGATGGAGTAACGTATTTTGAGGGGCGTAATGTAGGTGAGTACATTATCTTTTACCCCGAAGGCTTTCCACCATGTAAAGTATTTATAACGGGACTCTATCAAACACGGAGCGAGAAGATACAGACATTAGGTAAACAAGTCTGCACGAAAGAGCAAAAAGCAGAGGTACAATTATGAGTCGGTATTCTCGTTATCTTTGGTTTTTTCTTCTTTTTATATCGTCCGGTAACATGGCTTGTGAGCTCACTGCGCCGACGCCTTTGATTCAATTTGGAAGCGTTTCCTCGTTTACCGTTTCAACTATTCAGCAACAGAGCTCAGCCCAGCCTCACGCAGGGATAACGTGTGACTTTTCTACACTTGTTTCTTTGTTGAGTGGCGATTATGTGTCTGCAACGTTTAACAGCGCTAACGATGGGCGGTTGCTTAATGCGGCGGATATCAGTTCGGAACTTAGCTATCAGATTTTTGGAGACCCAAGCCTTTCGCAAGAGTACATTTTTGGCCAAACTTACAATTTTTTTGAAATTGGGCTGCTCGATTTACTAGGTTTATTTGGCACTCAAGCTGAATTTCCGCTTTATGCCCGGACAGGAGCTGGTAGTAATCTCTCAGCAGGGACTTATCGAGACCAAATTACGGTGTCTTGGATTTGGAATTATTGCTCAGGAATTGGAGTTGGAGGCGTATGTCTTGGGCGAGAAACAGGCAATGCACAAAGCTTGATTACGGTAGAGTTGGAAGTCACTCCCGATTGTATGATCACGGCACCAGATATTAATTTTGGTTCATCACCATTGGTGGCAGGTTTTGACCCTGTCAGTCAGGTTATATCATTAACCTGTACCAAGAACAGTGCTTTTACCATTGGTTTAAACGACGGTGTGAATGCCTCCGGAGGCCAACGACGCATGGCATCTGGCGGTAACTATTTGGAGTATGAAATCTATAAATCCTCATCGACGGAGCGGTGGGGGGGGACTGGTTCTGAACGTCGTGAACAGAGCGATGTGGATACGGGTGACACCATTCCCGATGGCATCACTCCGCAGAACTTCAATTATCGCGCAGAGATAATAACAAGCCAAACCACCCCACCAGCTGGCACTTATACCGACTCGATAATCGTTGATGTTCAATTTTGAGCATCATATCAATTGCATAACTAGAGGCATCTATTCCAAAAAACTTTTGTAATCATAGTTTTCACTCTATTCCCGCTTAATTCTGTGCGATTAGTATGGTTTTGTTTTCACAACATTTAACTTGAAGGAATAAGGAAAACTATGAAGAAGTCACTGGCAGCACTAGGTTTGGCGTTGGTATTTACAGGAACAGCTAACGCAGCAAGCTGGGGTTACGAGGGGAGTCACGGGCCTGAGCATTGGGGCGAGTTTGCGTCTGAATGTTCCAAAGGTCAAAACCAAAGCCCAATTAATATTGTCTCCGCAGCAGAAGCGAAGTTAGACAAATTGCAGTTCGACTACCATGGCAAAGCAATCTCATTGCTCAATAACGGCCACACCCTGCAAACCAGCCTAGAGGGTGACAACACACTGTTGATTGATGGCAATGCATTCACGTTAAAGCAGTTCCACTTCCATACTCCGTCAGAAAACCATGTGGATGGCAAAGAATACCCATTAGAAGCGCACTTTGTGCATGCTGATACAACTGGCCATTTGGCGGTTGTGGCCGTGTTTTTTCAATCCGGAAAAGCGAACCCAGATTTAGCGAAGTTACTGGCAAACATACCAAGTAAAGATCAAGGTGTAGAGATTAAATTGCCATTTGAAGCGGATGCGTTGCTTCCAAAAGACAAAGCGTATTATCGCTTTAATGGCTCACTAACGACACCACCATGCTCTGAAGGGGTACGTTGGTTAGTGATGAAAGAAGCACAAACCATTTCCCCTGAGCAGATTAAAGCGTTTACGACAGTGATGGGGAAAAACAATCGTCCTATCCAACCATTGAATGCTCGTATGGTGTTAATGCAACACTAACCAATCCAAGCAAATAAAAAATGAAAAAGCCCGCTTGAATAAAGCGGGCTTTGTTATTGGTATTGATGGAAATTAGAAGCCGTGATCTTCTTGCTCTTCAGCTTTTATCATTTGAACTGGATCGAGCTTGAGTGTTTGAGTTGGGAAGGCGATATCTGCTTCGTGTTCTTTAATGATGTTAATTACTTGAAGAAGAACATCCTGTTTAACCTCATGGTATCTCACCCAATTCACGGTTTTTGTGAAGGTATAAATGAAGAAATGCAGTGACGATGGACCGAACGTATCGAAGTTGACGATAAGCGTTTGGCGTGCATCAATATCTTTGTGATTCTTAAGCATCTCTTTCACCGCTGTAATGATTTGCGGCATTTTTTCGGCGTCGTCGTAACGAAGTCCAATTTTTTCGTAGATGCGTCGGTTTAGCATGCGAGATGGGTTTTCTACGACTATGTTGCTAAACACAGAGTTTGGCACATAAAGAGGACGCTTATCGAAAGTTCGGATGATGGTCATTCTCCAGCCAATTCGCTCTACCGTACCTTCAATTTGGCGATCTGGAGAGCGGATCCAGTCGCCAACTTTAAACGGACGATCGAAGTAGATCATAAGGCCGCCAAAGAAGTTCGACAGCAGATCTTTCGCCGCTAAACCAACGATTAAACCACCGACACCACCAAAGGTGAGCAATCCTGACAGTGACAAGCCAAACGCCTGCATCACAGTGAGAATTCCGACGGTAATAAAGAACAAGCGCGCGACTTTAGCTATCGCTTGCACTGTGGTTTCATCTCGGTTTTTTTGTTCTAGGACGTACTCTTCAACATTGGTAATGAGTCGCATAACGGTCCAGACGAAGATACTGATCACCAAAATCAGTTTCAGCGTGCTTAACCAGTTTATTTTATCGTTGAGCTCGCTCTCTAATATGATGCCGATAGAGACGGTTGCTGGCCAACACCAAATGAGTGTACTGACTGGCGCTTTTAGCGCATCAAGCAACATGTCATCCCAGTGGAAAGGGGTTTTCTCTACTAGTACTGCGAGACGAGAGCGGATCAGTCGCCAAGCTATCCAAGCAATAAAGCTGGCGAGTGTAATGAAAAGGACACTCCCACTCCAATCTTGATGAGATGTTTCAATATAGCTTTGCAAATCGGTAAACCACTGTGACATATGTAACTTCTTTCTAGTGAACCATGGAAGGAAAGGTAGCAGATATTACTCCTTCACCCCAGTGATTTCCTTTAAATCATTTACTTATGTATAAATCGCCTGAGGTAGGCTAGTTCGTGAGGTGAAAAGTGAGTGGTCGAAACTGGGTGATGAGCCGCCGTTCCATTCGTGTGCGGAGCTTCGTCATCTCCGATGTGCGTTGATATTTGAACGATCAATTATAACTTCTCTGACTTATCGCTAACATTTATCTTAAGTAAGTGTGAGAGTGTATTGGCTCTTGAATTAGCGGAGGCAGATATGGAATTTACAGAGCTGGATCGAAACGCGCTCTACGACATCTGGATGTCACAAAAAGCCAAAATGCACATCACTCAAATGGAAATGGCGAAGCGCCTTGGTTTGAGTCTACACGAGTTTTCTGGCTTGTTACGTGGTAATTCTCCACTGACGCTAGGTTTTGTAAAACAGCTATGCGAGCAGCTACATGTACGTCCTGGTCAGGTGATTCCGTCTTTGACGGAGCGTGATCTATCTGCATCTGGTACGGTTTATTTACAAAATCGTGTGACGGTGGATGGCGATATCAGTAACGTGTTTATCGACGGCAACCAAGTCGTGATCGAGTACGTTCACCAAGTTAGTTAGCTTGCTCGTCAAATTATCGGGTTGAAGAGCAATAAAAAACGAGCCAACTGTGGCTCGTTTTTTCGTTTCTGTTTTGCTCGCCTGCAAAGATTATGGGATTTTCACCAAGGAATCGCGAGAAAGGTCCGCGATAGACTTCGCGCCAGTAAGCGTCATAGCTACACGCATTTCTTTGTCGTACAGATCCAGTAGGTTTTCAACGCCTGCGCCGCCTTGTGCAGCCAATGCGTACACAAATGAACGACCAAGCAGTGTGCAGTCAGCGCCCAGCGCGAGCATACGAACCACATCAAGACCAGTACGGATACCAGAGTCCACAAAGATCTTAAGATCGCCTTTTACCGCATCTGCAATGCTTGGTAGTGCTTTAGCACTTGAAAGTACGCCATCTAACTGACGACCACCATGGTTAGATACCACAATGCCATCTGCGCCGAAACGTACCGCATCTTTCGCGTCTTCTTCGTCGAGGATGCCTTTGATGACCATAGGGCCATCCCAAAAGTCACGAATCCACTCAAGATCTTTCCAGGAGATAGACGGGTCGAAGTTTGCGCCTAACCAGCCGATGTAATCTTCTAGCTTTGTTGGTTCGCCACGATACGTTGAGATGTTACCTAAGTCGTGCGGCTTACCAAGTAGGCCCACATCCAGTGCCCAGCTTGGGTGGCGCATCGCCTGGAATACACGACGCATGGCTGCGTTAGGGCCGCTCATGCCTGAGTGCATGTCACGGTAACGCGCGCCAGGAACTGGCATATCAACGGTAAACACCAGCGTTGTTACGCCCGCAGCTTTTGCACGCTCAAGCACGTTCTTCATAAAGCCACGGTCTTTAAGCACGTAAAGCTGGAACCACATTGGACGTTCAATTGCAGGTGCGACTTCTTCAATCGGACAAACCGAAACAGTCGACATAGTAAACGGGATGCCTTTTTTCTCGGCTGCTTTTGCTGCTTGCACTTCGCCTCGGCGCGCGTACATACCAGTTAGACCAACAGGAGCTAGCGCGATTGGCATTGCCAGTTTCTCACCGAAGATCTCGGTTTTTAGGCTCAAATCTGTCATATCGCGTAGGACGCGTTGGCGAAGAGCGACATCACCCAAATCGTCAGTATTACGCTTCAGCGTGCGTTCGTCGTAAGAGCCGCCATCAATATAATGGAATAGAAACGGGGGAAGCTTGGCTTTCGCGGCAGCACGGTAGTCAGTAGAAGCTGAGATAATCATAATGGTGTCCTAGCGGTTATTCTAAGCAAAGTTGTGGAGCAATTTGCTCTTTCGTTGAGCCTTCATCGCAAAGCAGTGAAGGCATCAAAATGAGTATAGTTACCTATGGTTCACTTACTTTTGAACTGCTGATGTTGGTAACTCATTTACATAATTGATTGAAAAATTTTGTTAAATCACTCAATCAGTTATACAAATTGGAAAGGATGACACAGCTGCCGGGGGGATTGATTTAGCAAGCTAAATCAACATGTCGGGGTAGTAGTGCTGACAGCTGTGTCAGATTAGGCAGGGCTATAAACCCTGCGTTTCGCGTTACTTCATCAAGACATCCGTCATTTGGAGGCCGTAAATCAACACCAATCCAATAATGCCTGTCATTACAATGTAGTAGAACGTAGGGATAATCGTCTTACGCAATGTTGCGCCTTCACGACCAAGTAAACCTACGGTGGCTGATGCGGCAACAACGTTGTGAATCGCAATCATGTTACCTGCGGCAGCGCCAACGGCTTGAAGCGATACAACAATCACACTCGAAATAGATAGTGTTTGTGCCACTTCGAATTGGAACTGGCTGAACATCATGTTTGAAACCGTATTTGAGCCAGCGATGAACGCACCCAGCGCACCAACGGTGGCACTCAGTGCTGGGAACGCAGAACCGACAAGGTCAGAGGCAAAGTTCGCTGTTGTGACCGGCATGCTTGCTAGGTCAGCGCCGTTAATACCAGAGTTGATGAAGATACGAACCATCGGGATGGTAAATACCAAGACAAATCCCGCGCCAATCAGTGTTTTGCTTGACTCGCCAAACGCTTCACGCAATGGTTTTGCGCTGCCGCTTTGTAACATTGCGGCAAGCAGTGCGACAAACACGAGGATGCCACCTGGCAGGTACAATGGCTGAATAGCGGCACTCACACCAGTCTCACCAAGAATATTGCTGAACGACAAACTTACGCTTTGTACAAAGCCTTTCAGTTCCGGACTTACGCGGCTTGCGACGAGAATTACCGCCAGCATTACATATGGTACCCAAGCTTTTACGATGCTCATTGGCTTGCCTGGATTGTCGTTTAGATCGACTTTTAGCGAGCCCAGCCATTCAGCAGGCCATTTGTCTTCGCTTTCGAAATCCCACTTAGTCTTTGGTACTAAGAAGCCTTTTTTCGCTGCGGTAACAACAATAGAAAGACCAACCAAACCACCGATTAGTGAAGGAAATTCTGCGCCCAAGAACACACCGGTTAACGCGTATGGCACAGTGAAAGAGACGCCTGCGAATAACGCAAATGGTAGAATATCCAGACCTTCACTCCAGCTTCTGTTCTTGCCGAAGAAACGTGTTAACATCATCGCCATTAATACAGGGATCATCGTACCTACAACAGCGTGAATCACAGCAACGTGCGCGGTGATATCTTGCAGGTACATTTCCCATGTTGCGCCTTGTGCAGCCAAAGACTCACTGATGTTATGGGTGTCTAAACCTTTGTTTACACCCACGATGATTGGCGTACCCACCGCACCGAATGAAACTGGCGTTGACTGGATCATCATACCCATTAGGACAGCGGCAAGCGCGGGGAAGCCGATTGCAACCAGTAGTGGTGCAGCAATTGCTGCCGGGGTACCGAACCCTGATGCGCCTTCAATGAATGAGCCAAAACACCAAGCAATGATGATGGCTTGCACACGGCGGTCAGCTGAAATATCGGTAAATCCATTACGGATAGTGGTGATCGCTCCAGTGTGTTTTAAAGTGTTGAGCAAGAAGATGGCACCAAACACGATCCATAGAACAGAGACAGTAATGCCTAGCCCTTGGAATACAGAAGCCAGTACGCGATTGGCTGACATATCCCAAAACATTAGGGCAATAGCGACGGTTAAACCGAACGCAACAGGCATGGCTTTTTTAGCAGGCCAGTTGAGACCAACCAATAAGATGGCGGCAACAACAATTGGCGAAAATGCCACTAGGGCAAGTAGGGTTTCACTCATTTGTACATCCTTCGTACGCTGACTTCTCGAACGGTGTCAATCCGCTGTAGAGGTGACTTTTTGTTGTAATGGTTTTGTTAATTTGGCGTGAATTTACTCCTTTATTTTTTGTTGATATAGGGAAATAATGAAAATAATTAATTCCAAAAGTGACATAATCGTATGAGAGCAGACGACTTAATCCTATTTTCTCAAGTAATCGAACTGGGCAGTTTTAGTAAGGTTGCAGAAGCAAATAACCTTACAAATTCGGTAGTTAGCAAAAGAATGGCAAGGTTGGAGGAAGAGATTGGGGCGCAGCTATTATATCGAACAACGCGTAAATTGACCTTAACCGAAGCAGGTAAGGTGTTACTCCACAGTGCTAAAAATGTGAAGCAGGCCACTCAGGAGGCTATGGACGCTGTTGCAGGCTTTGGAGAGAATGTGAGCGGTCACATAAAAATGTCCGTGCCGTGTATCTCTGGAGATTTGATACTTGCTGATGCCGTTGCGGAATTTTGTAACCTTCATCCGGGCCTGACCGTGGACATGTCATTGGATAACCGCTTTGTCGATTTGGTGGCTGATGGTTACGATTTAGTCATTCGAACTGGCTACCTAGCCGATTCCAGTTTGATCGCACGACATATTCTCGATTCCCAATGGGTGGTATGCGCGTCCCCTTCATATATCGCTAAAAATGGGAAGCCGATCGAGCCTATTGATCTCACCACACACAATTGTCTGCAATACGCTTACCAAACCACAGGTGCAACAGATTGGGAGTTTAAAGGCGAAGACGGAAATTACATCGTCAAAGTATCGGGCTGCTTTTCTACTGATAACGCGACCGCATTACGTAAAGCCGCTCTGGGCGGCCATGGTATAGCTTACGTCCCGCGATGCTTGGTGTATCACGATATTCGTAATGGTCAACTGGTGGATATTTTTCCTGAACTAGTGGGTAAAAAGTTGGGTATCTATGCGGTGTACCCGTTTACTCGTCAACCACCGAATAAAGTGAAACTGCTTATTGAGCACATTCGTGATCGTTACTTAACGATATCTCATTATTTCTAGTTCCTTCATAGATTTAAAACAATGTCGTTGAAATCAATATTGGGTGCTCTAAGGTAATCACCGCAATAAAACGATATGAAAATAAACAACTTAATAAAAGCAACGGAGTAACACGGACGTTATGCATTACCCAAAAACACGTAAAGATTCTGTCGTGGACACTTATTTTGGTCACGACATTGCCGACCCTTATCGTTGGTTAGAAGATGATCGCAGCGAAGAAACCGCACAATGGGTTTCGGGACAAAACTCGGTAACATTCGATTTTCTTGGTCAGATCCCGTATCGCCAACAGATTCGTGACTTGATCGCAAACAGTCAAAATTATGAGAAATACTCTCAGCCATTTGTGCGCGGTGATTATACTTACTTTTACAAAAACGACGGTTTGCAAAACCAAAGCGTATTGTATCGCCGTAAAGGCGAGGGAGAAGCCGAAGTCTTCCTTGACCCAAATACGTTCTCTGAAGAGGGCACGACCTCTCTTGGCGAAGTCAGCTTCTCGAAAGATTATCGTTTGGTCGCGTATTCCATCTCGGAAGGGGGAAGTGACTGGCGCAAGATCTTTGTTATTGATGCGGAAACCAAAGAACAGTTAGAGCCTGAGATTGTGGATGCGAAGTTTACGTCGATTTCTTGGCGGGGCAGCAAAGGCTTCTATTACTCAAGCTATGATAAGCCGCAAGGCAGTGAGTTATCTGCGCGAACTGAACATCACAAGCTTTATTATCATGAACTTGGTACACCTCAGTCTGAAGATAAAGTGATTTTCGGTGAGTTGGATACGCAGGTTCACCGTTATGTGTCTGGTACCACGACGACGGACGATCGCTTCCTCATTATTTCTGGCGCAGAATCCACATCGGGTAATCGTCTGTTTTATATCGATTTACAGTCTGAGTCCCAAGCGATTGTGACGCTTCGTGATACAACGCAAGGCGACACCTACTTGATTGATAGTCAAGACGAAACCTTGCTGCTTTACACCAACCTAGATGCGCCGAATGGCAAAGTTGTCAGCTACAACACCCGAACAGCGCAATGGATGGATGTGATTGCTGAACAAGAACAGCCGTTAGAAATCAGCAAAGGTGGCGGTTATCTGTTTGCGACTTATATGGTGGATGTACTTTCTAAAGTGCAGCAGTTTAACTACCAAGGTGAATGGATTCGAGATGTTGAACTGCCGGGAGAGGGTACGGCTTATGGTCTAGCGGGTAAAAAAGAAGAAACCACGCTGTATTACACCTTTACTAACTACGTGACGCCACCGACGATCTTCTCATTTGATGTTGAGTCTGGTGAATCGACGCTGTTTCAAGAATCAAAAGCGCCATTCGATCGCAGTGAGTATGAATCAAAACAGGTGTTCTACACCTCAAAAGATGACACGCAAGTACCGATGATCATCTCATACAAGAAGGGCATCGCACTTGATGGTAGTGCGCCAACCATGCTGTATGGTTATGGCGGTTTTAATATCAGCCTCACTCCGATGTTTTCTGGCAATGTGGCCAACTGGCTAGAATTGGGTGGTATTTACGCTGTAGCCAACATGCGAGGCGGCGGTGAATACGGTAAAGCTTGGCACAACGCAGGCACTCAGCAGCAAAAGCAAAACGTATTTGATGACTTTATTGCGGCGGCGGAATACCTGATTGAAAACGACTACACTAGCTCCGAGCGTCTAGCGATTCGTGGTGGTTCAAATGGCGGCTTGTTGGTTGGTGCGTGTATGACGCAACGTCCTGAGTTATTTAAGGTGGCGCTGCCAGCCGTAGGTGTGCTTGATATGCTCCGTTACCACACGTTTACGTCTGGAGAAGGCTGGAAGTATGACTATGGCACCTCTGAGCAAAGCGAAGCGATGTTCCAATACTTGCTTGGCTACTCTCCTGTTCACAATGTAAAAGAAGGCGTGCAGTATCCTGCGACATTGGTGACAACCGCCGATCACGACGATCGTGTGGTTCCAGCACATTCGTACAAGTTTATTGCGGAGCTGCAAGACAAGCAGCAAGGTGCTAATCCAGTATTGATACGCATTGATGTCAATGCTGGTCATGGTGCAGGAATGCCGCTGAGTAAGCAAATTGACCTCACCACAGACGTGTATGCATTTACGTTACATAATATGGGTATTGAGTCGATTTAATGCCCTAGTTGCTCGAAGCTTCTGAGAATAAAAAATGCCGCGACAGTGTCGCGGCATTTTTCATGGTTGGGGGAACTCAATTTATACTGTTTGCCAGTATTTGAGCCAGGTTGACTAAGTCTGACTCTTGAACCAACCAGTCTCGGCGGCCAAACCGAAAGGCAGCTACGCCATTCTTAAGACAAGATGAATTTATCACCTTTTCTTAATCCTAGTTTATGAATATGAAACTGTGATGAACCTAAGCCGCATTGTGCTGATTTTCACTGTTTTCAAGATCAAATGAGGCATCTATCAGTTTTTTCGTGTAGTCATTTTTAGGGTTTTGGAAAATATTTTCGGCTGTACCTTGTTCCATGACCTCGCCTTTTTGCATGACAAGAACACGATCAGAAAGGGCTTTGACGACTGATAGATCGTGGCTAATAAACAAGTAGCCAATGTTATGCTTTATCTGCAAATCTTTCAGGAGATCAATCACAGTCAGTTGAACCGAGCGGTCCAATGCAGAGGTCGGCTCATCAAGCAAAATAAACGAAGGTTCAAGGATCAGTGCTCGCGCGATAGCAATACGCTGACGCTGGCCTCCCGAAAACTCGTGCGGATAACGGTTGATGGACGCGGGATCTAAGCGAACCTCTCGAAGCACGTCGCGTGCTTTCTGCATACGTTCTTTTTTACTCAACATTGGCTGGTGGACAGTTAATCCTTCAGTGATGATCTCGCCGATAGTCATACGAGGAGAAAGTGAACCATAAGGGTCTTGGAACACCATCTGAACGTCTTTTTTCAGCTCAAAACGTTCTTTGTTTGTCAGCAAAGCCATATCTTGGCCTTTGTATTCGATTTTACCTGTGGATGGCAGGAGGCCTATCAGTGCGCGGCCGAGGGTAGACTTGCCTGAACCGGATTCCCCAACAATCCCGAGTGTTTCCCCTTGTTTGAGCTCAAGAGAAATGCCTTTTACGGCTTCGAAGTACTCATTTTTACTGGCAATAAAATGCGACTTTATCAAGAATTTGACTCGTATATCGTCAGCTTTTAATAGTTGTGTAGCACTCTCGCTAGTAGGGTCCTTACTGCCTTTTGGAATCGAGTTGATCAGCATACGTGTGTATTCGTGCTTTGGGTCTTCGAAGAGTGTTTGCGTTTCGCCTTCTTCGACGACTTCCCCTTTACACATCACAATGACACGGTCGGCAAAGTGTTTCACGACGCCTAAGTCATGAGTAATAAATAGGATTGCCATGCCCATCTGAGCCTGAATTTCTTTAATCAGGTGCAACACTTCTGCTTGAACCGTGACATCCAACGCCGTTGTTGGTTCGTCGGCGATCAAAATATCGGGCTCGTTAATCAGTGCCATCGCAATCATGATGCGTTGCAACTGACCGCCAGAAAACTCGTGCGGATATTTGCTGTACGCTTTCTCTGGCTCTGGCATGTGAACCAGTTCAAACAGCTCTAACACTCTCGCTTTGGCTTTGCATCTATCCACTGGACTGTGGCACATGATGGCCTCAGCGACTTGGATCCCCACCCGCATGTATGGATTCAATGAGGTCATCGGCTCCTGAAAAATCATACCGATACGATCACCGCGAATACTTTGCATTTCACGCTCCGTTTTATCCAAGATGGAGCTACCCTCAAACATGATGGATGAGTTCGTATGCAAAATAGCGTTGTCTGGCAATAGTTTCATCAGTGCATTGGTTGATACTGACTTGCCAGACCCAGACTCCCCAACGATGGAAAGCGTCTCGCCTGCTTTTAAATCGAAGCTAACATTCTTTACTGCATCGACGATCCCATCGTTTGTCGTAAAGCTGACCGATAGGTTATTCACCGAAAGAATGGTTTTAGAAGACATCACAGATCCTTGTGGTTGATAAAGCAAATGAAACACAAGCAATGGGCAGCGCTAAGTCTGGCAGACCTCATTGCTTGGATTCTAGATTAATTGTACAGGTGAGAAGGCGAAGACTTTGCCGAACTCATCGCTTGCAAATGCAAAAACTGCTCATGTGCGCGCGTCACATGGTCTAGCTCAATCATCCATTGAGCATTACGTTGAGCGGAGCAAAATGCCGCCATATGAGCTAACAAGTCTTCACTTTGTTGACCAAGTAAATGACCCACACGCTCAATAAGTTCATGATTCTCTAGTTGCAAGAATTGGAATAGTGCGTACGTTTGATTGAGTGTTGAAAAAGCATCGTGCTGCAATCCGAGTTTGTTGAGAATCTCCGATTGTGCGACGCACGCATCTCTCAGCCCGGTGATGAGACAGACAAACTGACAAGGTTTGGTTTGAGCATTTTCGAGCGCCGAATGAATGTGGTTCGGTAGATTGCTGAGTACATCGTCGTATAAACGATGTGCCTCGGGCCAGTGGCCTTGTTCCATCAATTGCTCTGCTTTCAAGTAGCGCATCCAGCATTGCTCAATATTCATGTCCATCTCCACAAGAGTTGATTTGCTTTGATATTAAATGAAATTGATTATCAATTGCAAGTGCGTGTTGATATCACTTTTGTGCTCATAAAATGTCCAATCAAACTAGGGTGGAAGGTAAATCACTTAAAATTAAGCAAATAATCTCTACACTCAAATGACGAAAATAAGAAAAAAGGAAGTGGATATGGCAATACTAAGATTGGAAGCTAAGCAGCTATATTCTGTAGCAGATCTAGAGAATATGCCATGTAAGTCGACCAAGGAGTTACCTCCAATTGATGAGATTGTGGGCCAAGAGCGCGCGCAAAAAGCGGTCGAGTTTGCGATGTCCATCAAAGAGAAAGGGTATAACATCTACGCCATTGGTCAGAATGGGCTAGGTAAACGCACCATGATCCTGCGCTATCTGAATCGTCACCAGCACGATGCAGCAGCCTTGTTTGATTGGTGTTACGTTGCGAACTTTGAAGATACCCGCACACCCAAGGTATTGAAGCTGCCTTGTGGTATCGGGAATAAGTTACGTGTTGATATTGAGGCCTTAATGGGCAAACTACTGAATGCTTTACCCCTAGCGTTCGACAATGAAATGTACTTTAGCCGCGCTGAGCGATTAAAAAACCAATTAGCGGCGAAGCAACAAAACGAACTGGACCGCATTAGCCGAGAGGCAAAAGAGAAAGGCATTAGCTTGACGCTTACCACACAAGGCGATTATCAGTTTGTTGCCATGAATGGTGATGAGCTTCATACGGAAGAGTCTTTTGATGCACTAAGTAAGAAAGAGCAAGAGCAGTTCAGCGATGCCATTGATGAACTCGAAGTACGATTACGTTCGATGGTCCGTGAACTCACAGAGTGGGAAGAAACTTACAGCGACAAAATCAAAAAGCTTAATGATGAAGTGACGCTCGATGTGATTACTCACTTCATTAAAAAGCTCAAAGTGGATTACGCGGAATATTCTGAAATCAAAACGTACTTAACTGAGCTGCAAAAAGATATTGTTGAAAACGCAGATATCTTCCTTGATCAAAGTGGTGAGCAAGGCGAAATTGCGACGGCGTCGTTGGATAAAAAATTACCACGTCGTTATAAAGTGAACGTCTTGGTAAGCCGCAACAGCAGTGACTTTCCTATCGTGGTTGAAGAAAACCCCAATTACCATTCGCTCTTCGGTTCGATTGAGACAGCCACTTTCAAGGGAACCGTGTTTACCGACTTTTCGCTGATTCGTGCGGGGAGTTTGCATAAGGCGAATGGCGGCGTTCTGTTAATGGATGCACAGAAAGTGCTTGAACAGCCTTACGTTTGGGATGGTTTGAAGCGCGCACTGCGTGCTCGTCAATTGAGCTTTACCTCCCTAGAAAAAGAAGTGACATTGACAGGGGCGGTATCACTCGATCCCGAGCCTATCCCGCTCGATATTAAAATCATTCTGTTTGGTGACTACCGAACTTATCAATTGCTGCAGCATTACGATCCAGAGTTCAGTGAGTTGTTCCGAGTGACAGCGGATTTTGAAGATGAGATGAAGCGAACGCCAGAGTCGGAACTGCACTATGCGCGCTTTATTTCTAGCGTCGTGAACGATAACAATATGCTGCACTGTGATAGAAAGTCCATGGGACGGATTATCGAATACAGTTCACGCTTGTCTGGTGATCAAACCAAGCTATCACTCCACTCTGCCAATATTGCGAATTTATTACGTGAGTCAAACTACGTTGCTCGTCAAGCCAACTCCAACATGATCCGTATCGGTCATGTGGAAGAGGCGCTCAAGAACCAAGAAATGCGAGTGAGCCGATTACGCGACAACGTGATGGAAACGTTTGTTAACGGTACAACCTTGATTCGCACTGAAGGGAAGGCTATCGGTCAAGTGAATGCCCTCTCGGTATTAAGTACCAGTGACTACATGTTTGGTGCGCCGAATCGCATCACCGCGACGACGTGTTACGGCGATGGAGATGTTATCGATATCGAACGCAGTGTGGATTTGGGCGGCAGTATTCACTCTAAAGGCGTGATGATTCTATCGGCCTACTTGTCTTCCGTATTTGGTAAAACGGCGCGAGTACCATTAACCACAACGATTACGTTTGAGCAATCTTATGGTGGTGTCGACGGTGATAGTGCCAGCATGGCAGAGCTATGTGCTGTAGTGTCTGCTTTTTCAAAGCAACCAAACCGACAAGACATTGCGATTACAGGCTCGATGAATCAGTTTGGTGAAGCTCAGCCAATTGGTGGTGTGAACGAAAAAATTGAAGGCTTTTACGATGTGTGTGTGATTAAAGGTCGTCATGAAGGGCAGGGGGTCATTATCCCGCAATCTAATGTTCATAACTTGATGCTCCGTTCCGACATCGTGAAAGCAGTAGAAAAAGGTGAGTTTAATATTTGGGCGATTGATCATGTCACTGAAGCCATCGAGCTGTTCACGGGGAAAGTCGCCGGTGAGCCAACCGATGAAGGTTCTTATCCAATAGATACGATTTTTGGCCTTGCTCAAGCTAAGCTCAATTCGTTGAGAAAATAGCCTAAAACCGCCCTAAATGTGAATGTATCTCATCATAAGTGATCACAATTTATCATAACGACAATATCCCGACACTACTGTCGGGATATTGTCAATAACAGATTGAAAATGGGGACTTTTTGTACTAGACAAAAGTGTGATCGACCTCTAATATTCGCCACTTGTTTATTCGTCTGGGAACTTTCCCGTCGCAAGGAAGCATAGATATTCAAATAACCGAAATGCAGCTTCAGTATTGAGAGTTGCTTGAGTTCGTTTGGATATAGGCATCACGCATACAACTGAGGTCCAGTCATGCAGTTATCACTGAAAAATTTGTCAGTACGAACGCAAATTTTGGTTCCGGTATTATTTACCGCGATTGTTTTGTTTATTGCTTTGTGGATTACTAAAAACAATCTTCAAGCTGAGCAAGATGTTATTGCTTCCAATCAAGAGTCTTTGGTTTTCCATAAAGACACTTTGGCGCGTATTGACGATGAAATTTATCCACTTCGTATTACAGCGGTTTACGCTATCTACGACGCTTCCCGTCGTGAAAATTTTCTTAATGAATTGAAAGAAGGCTTAAAGCAGGTTGAAGCTGATTTAAGTGCGATTGAAGCTCGTAATCTGTTTCGTGAAGATGCGATTAAAGTTCGCCAAGCGATCGAAGCCTATGTTCGATATTCAGAGCGCTCAGTGGCTTTCTTTAACCAGTACGATCAAGGCTTGAAATCGGACAGTGAGTACCGTGCATTCATTAAAGAGTACCGTAATGTTGGCCGAGAAATGGTTCAACAAATCAATACTCTGTCGAAGCATGTGAATGACCAAGCAGAGCAGTCAACCATAAGAAGCCATCAACAGAATGAGCGTGTACAAAACAACGCTATGCTGACAGTTCTTGCGGTATTTGCGTTCTCATTGGTGGGGGCGTGGATCTTATCAGGCATGATTGTTACGCCTATTCAAAAACTTCAAGAAGTGATGCGTCAGTTAGCAATGGGCAACTTGTCAGTTCGCGCAGATGTAGACGGTGATAACGAAATTGCGAAGCTGAGCAAAGATGTTAACCAAACAGCAGAACAGCTTTACAACACGGTCGACCAGCTAACTCGCATCAGTGAAGAGGTGGCATCGGCATCGACTGAGCTTGCCGCAGTAATGACGCAAGCAGAAGCGAATGCTCAGCTAGAGCTCGCTGAGATCGAACAAGTGGCATCGGCTGTTAATGAACTTGCCAGCACGGCAAACAACGTGAGCGATAACGCAACGTCTGCGGATTCGACAGCTCGCGAAGCTGATGGTCTTGCGCAATCAGGTCTGGCTATCTTCCAAGAGAGCGCAGAAGCAAGCGCACAGATGTCTCAGGCATTGAACGATGCAGCACAAGTGGTACTGCGTTTAAAAGAGCAGTCGGTTCAGATCAACGACGTTATTGAAGTGATTCGCGGTGTCTCTGAGCAGACCAACTTACTCGCATTGAACGCTGCGATTGAAGCTGCGCGTGCTGGTGAGTCTGGTCGTGGTTTTGCGGTTGTTGCGGATGAAGTACGTATGCTCGCGGCACGGACTCAAGACTCGACTCAAGAGATCCAAACGATTATTGAAGAACTTCAAGCGCAGTCTGGGCTTGCGAATGACAGCATGCAAGTCAGCCTTGATATGCTCAGTCGTAACAACGAACTGACGCAACAAGCGAATGAGGCATTGGTTGGTATTACCGAGTCGGTAGCCAACATTAACGATTCAAACACGCAAGTGGCAACCGCAGCCGAAGAGCAGTCTCAAGTCACTCAAGACATCAACCGCAACGTGGTTAACATGTCTGAACTGGTTAACCAGAATGTGGCGGGTATCAGTCAAAGCGCAAGCGCGAGCACTGAGCTTTCATTACTTGCAGAGAAGCAGAAAGAGCAATTGAGCTTCTTTAAGCTTTAATTCGCTATTCGCCTAACAAAATGTATAAATCCCTGAGCTATTGCTTGGGGATTTTTTGTTTGTGAGAAACTGATTTAAAATCAGGAAGTCTATCTAAAACAGTCATTTAGTGAAAATATTTTGCGAGCAAAATCACATATAGTGAGATTATTTTTACATTTTTTGCGTCAAAATTTTTTTGACGCGAACGATTTTTTTACCTCAACCGATAACTTGATGGTTGAGAGGTATTCATATCGTCATTTTACTTGGTGTTTTCTTCTATAAGTGCTGTTTATTCAACGCGTTGCGTGAAAAATAACAGCTGCTACTATGCCGCCAGTTTTCTCGTTGGTACAGAAAAGTCCTGTTTTTCTGGTGAGAAAATACATATAAAACAATGATATGGAAAATAACAATGAAATTAAAAACTTTAGCTGTAGCAGTGGCGCTAATGGCATCAGGATCTCAAGTTGTCGCTTCAGAACTATACAACCAAGATGGCACTTCTCTTGAGATGGGCGGCCGCGCTGAAGCGCGTCTTTCTATGATGGATGGTAAGGCAAAAGACCGTACTCGCATCCGTCTTAACTTCCTAGGCAAACAGGAAATCAATGAAAACCTATACGGTGTTGGTTTTTGGGAAGGTGAGTTCGAAACAAAAGAAGAAGGTGCCGTAGATAACAACAGTGATCTTGAAATTCGTTACGCTTACGCAGGCCTAGGCGGTAAATACGGTGAAGTAACTTACGGTAAAAACGACGGTGCATTATTCGTTCTTACTGACTTTACCGATATTATGGCTTACCACGGTAACACTGCAGCACTTAAGCTGCCTGTATCTGACCGTACAGACAACATGCTTTCTTACAAAGGCCAATTCGAGCAACTAGCTGTACGTGCTAGCTACCGCTTTGCTGACCGTACAACAGACGTGAATGGTTTTGCAGATAACAACGAAGATGGCTTCTCTCTATCTGGTATCTACGCATTTGCTAATACTGGTATTGAACTAGGTGCTGGTTATGCAGACCAAAACGATAGTGATGAGTTCATGCTTGCTGCTGCATACTCTGTAGGTGATTTCTACTTCGCTGGTAACTACACAGGCGCAGACGTGGATGTTGCAGGTGAGTCTGCGGATTACAAAGGCTACGAACTAGCTGCATCATACACTATGGGCCAAACTGTATTTACTTCTACGTTCAACAAAGGTGAGCTAGAAGATGCTGATACTGTAGAAAACCTAGCTGTTGATGTTACTTACTACTTCAAGCCTAACTTCCGTGGCTACGCATCATACAACTTCGATCTAATGGATAACGAAGGCGCTGATGAAAAAGATGAGCTAGCGCTAGGTCTACGTTACGACTTCTAAGTCGAAACTGTTATCTAAGATTCTGCCTTATTCTTAGTAAACAAAACCCCTTACTTTACAGTAAGGGGTTTCTTGTTTTCCGGGTATCAAAACTGGCCGCTACTTGGTGCTCATTATCAAAGCTACCTTTTCAGTGTGAGTTTAGTCCCATCAAATTTTAGGTGACTCAGGAGGTTTTTAGCGTTGGTTTTACCAACCTCATCAAACTCCATTCCATAGCGAGCATGGTGTGTCGATTTTTGTAAGTTACAAATACGACCTTTCAATGGCGCGAGCATGTGGCTTTCACCGGGCATGGTTAGGTCCAATGAAACGCGATCACCAACCTGAAGTGGTCGGCTCATTGGTGATGTCACAAAGCGGCACCCACTACGAGACAAATCTCTTATCTCGCATTCAGTTCGATAGGCCTCTAAACAAACGCGCGCCCTCAAATTCACTTCGTAACGTACTTCTTTACGAAGCTGAAAGACCTGCATGGTGTTAGGTAGACTTAGCACTAAAATTGGATACGGGTCGCCGAGTCGGTGCTGCAATTGCGCCCGAAATGGAATGACAGCACCTTCCCCTCGATGAGAGTACGCTTTTACATTGATCCAAAAGCCTTCTTGAAAATAGAATTTCAAGTCCTCATCGGAGATGTTCGGAACCTCTATCAATGCGGTATTATTTGAGTGACAGCCGACAAATGTGCTGGTTGTAATAAACTTGGTACCAACAGGTGTCGTGACGTTTAAACTTACTTCACTGCCATGTTCGACCATTGCCATTGCATCGGTGCTATTTAGTGTACTTGCCTGACGTTCGGGTGCCTTCTTGCTTTGCAGAGGTAGTTTGCCGTCTCTGGCAATAGGGCTCATATTTCTCATTATTATTGTCGTACCTGATTTGAGAAGGTAAGGGCGTGAAGTGACAGAGCACTTCCGCATGGTGTTGATTCTATTCAGTGATATAGTTTGATTCAATCAATCCGTAACAAAAATTAGAGAGCAAGATATGCATAAAGTAACTCATGAAGTTGAAAACAACACATTTTGGGTTGATTTAGAACAAGGTTATAAAGCCAAGGTGGTTTATCAGCTTGAGAATAATGTCATGCACATCACATCAACCGTAGTTCCTGAAGCATTACGAGGTAAAGGGTACGGAAAAGTGATGATGGAAGCGGTATTGCCAGAAATTGAGGCACTCGGTTACCAAATCAAACCAGTCTGTCCATATGTCATTCATTATATGGAGAAAAACCAAGCGTGGTCACATCTGCTTGCATGATGATGAACGACAACCACCAACGTTACCAAAGCATTGGCCAGGAGCTAAAGCTTGGGAATTATCAATCGGTAGAAGTCATACAATCGCTATGGGGAGGCTATGGTGAGTTAGTCCGAGTTAATTATTCAACTTGTTCGGTGATCATTAAGCATGTAAAACTCCCTAAGCCTTCAGAGCACCCAAGAGGTTGGAATACGGACCGCTCTCACCAAAGAAAGCTGCACTCTTATCAGGTGGAAGTGAATTGGTATACGCATTTTTCCAGAGAGGTGAGCACTCGCTGCCGAGTACCACAAGGTCTAAAAACGTTCCAATCGGAGAATGAATGGCTCATCGTGATGGAAGATCTCGCCGAGGCGGGCTTTCCAAAAGTCATCACCGATGCAAAGCTAGAGCATCTACGAGCCTGCCTTGCTTGGTTGGCGAACTTTCATGCGCGCTACATCGGTGTTCGCTCGGATAAGCTGTGGCATAGCGGCACGTATTGGCACTTGGCAACCAGACCCGATGAGCTTGAGGTGCTGCAAGACACCGAGCTAAAAGATGCCGCTCAATTAATTGATCAAACGCTTTCGCAAGCCAAGTTCAAGACGCTTGTACACGGTGATGCCAAATTGGCGAACTTCTGTTTTGATCGAGAAGAATCAAGCGTTGCTGCGGTCGACTTTCAATACATCGGACATGGCTGTGCGATGAAAGACGTAGCACTGTTCATGAGCAGTGCCGTCAAGCCAGAACGTTGTGCAGAGATGGAAGTTTGGGGCTTGGACACGTATTTTGCTCAGTTGCAACAGGCGTTAATGGTTTATCAGCCGAATCTTGACCCCAATGAAGTCGAGCGCGAATGGCGTCCTTTGTTTGCGGTTGCGTGGGCTGACTTTCAACGATTTGTGAAAGGTTGGAGCCCCGATCACTGGAAGATCAATCCTTACACAGAAGCATTGACTAGCAGAGCGCTGACTCACTTACGAAAGTGAGTAGAAGTTTAAGAAGAAAAGCCTCCAATTAGGAGGCTTTGATTTATTTTTTACTTGGCCTGATACGTGCCATGTAATAGGTATTGATGAACTCGCCATCTCGGAAGGAGCCATCAATCGCCTCTCCTTCAATTTCAAAACCATGCTTTTTGTACAGGCCAATCGCGGCCTCGTTGTCGGCATTCACTTCTAACTGGATGCGTCTTACATTCAACCAGTTATCCGCCAACTCGATGATGGTTTCAATTAACTTACTTCCCACGCCTAGGCCGTGAAACTGGTCGTGAACGCCAATACCAAACGCGGCCGTGTGCGCCGTTCTTGGACGCTGCGAGTGATGAAAGCCAATGTTACCCACTACTTTACCATCGATTTCAGCGACGTAGCTGTAAACACCAGCGGGCATATTTGACAATCGTTCTACCCACATTGCGAGCGAAGGTTTTGGGAGTTGCAGGGTTTCACGTTGTGCTTTTGGTTGTGAATAGATTTCTACGAGTGCCGCTGCGTCTTCAACGGTTGTTGGACGTACGATAATTTCCATGCTTCTCTCCTTCGCTTTTTAGTATTAATTTTCAATCTAACCACAGTTCCTTATTTTGGATAGTATTTTTTGAGGTTTGAGAGATAAACACCTTTTAAATTAGGTTGTTATAGCGATGTTTTTCTAAATTTTAGTAGTCATTTATCTTTGAATTTAGCGAATAGATTGCAAAGGTGTTGAATTATTGTACTGAAAATGGCGTGCACGGCAGAGTATCGTGGTGAATTTCATGTTGGAGGAAATAAATGGAATTATTCAAACTGTGACGACGGCACTGTACATCAGTTGACTTGAATCAATTGAGGGTGGAGTTACCCCTTATGAGGTATGGGGAAGAGGTACGTTTAGCGCTATTTATGCTTAACTTGATAAAGGAGTTTCGTTGAGGAAATAGCATGAAATCCTCTCAGTCTAAAACATCGCAAAGTCGGCGTCGATTTTTGCGTGATACTGTCCGAACTGCGGCAGGCGTTGGCGCAGCGGCGTGTGTGTTGGGCTTACAATCGCTGCAAAGCCAAGCTCGAGAAACTAAAGGTGTGCCTATTCGCCCACCCGGTGCTTTGCCAGAAGGCGATTTCGAATCAGCCTGTATTCGATGTGGCTTGTGTGTTCAAGCATGCCCTTACGACACATTGAAACTCGCGACATTACTTTCTCCTGTAGCCACTGGTTCACCTTACTTTACTGCGCGCGATATTCCCTGCGAAATGTGTGAAGACATCCCTTGTGTGGTCGCTTGTCCGAGTGGGGCGCTGGATCCGAAGCTAACCGATATTGATGACGCTCGCATGGGGACAGCGGTTCTTATTGACCATGAAACTTGCCTAAACTGGCAAGGGCTACGATGCGACGTTTGTTATCGCGTTTGTCCGCTGATTGATGAAGCCATCACATTAGAGATGGTTCACAACGACCGAACCGGTTATCACGCCAAACTTATCCCAACAGTGAATTCCGAAGTGTGTACCGGATGTGGCAAGTGCGAACAAGCGTGCGTGTTGGATGTCGCTGCTATTAAGGTCGTCCCGACGGATTTGGCGAAAGGCAAAGTGGGCAGTCACTACAATTTTGGTTGGAAAGAGATCGACAAACCACTCGAAAATATCCTCCCTAGTGAGACGCCTGTACCGGAAGGTGCGCTTGAATCGCTAAAAGGAGGTAAGTAATGGCAAAGAACTTAGCTCAAAATGCTGGAAAAGAAGCGGTTGAAAAGCTTGGCTGGTGGCGCGCACATCGGTTTTTGATTTTACGCAGACTATGCCAGCTCACCATCATTGCGCTGTTTATGGCTGGGCCGACGCTGGGAATTCTAACCGGTAATCTGTCATCAAGTATGTTGCTCGACACAGTGCCGTTAAGTGACCCGTTAATTTTGCTTCAAGCTTTGGCGACAGGGCATGTTCCGGAGTTTAATGCGCTGTTAGGCGTAGTGATTGTCGTGGTGTTCTACGCGATTTTAGCACCGCGCGCATTTTGTGCGTGGGTGTGCCCGTTGAACATCGTGACGGACTTGGCGGCTTGGCTGCGCAGAAAGCTCAACATTAAAGCGAGCTATCGTTGGTCTCCTACTATTCGTTATTGGCTGATCCCTGTTTTGATGTTGGGTAGTGCTCTGTCTGGCGCGATTCTTTGGACATGGTTAGATCCAGTGGCGGCACTGCATCGCGGATTGGTGTTTGGTATGGGCGCAGGTTGGGTGTTGATCGCCCTGGTGTTCGTACTGGATTTACTTTTGGTTGAGCATGGGTGGTGTGGGCACTTATGTCCACTGGGGGCTACCTATGGCGTGATAGGCCGAAAAAGCTTGTTGCGCGTTACCGCTGTACGCCGCGAAGATTGCACCAAATGCATGGATTGCTTTTACGTCTGCCCAGAACCTGAGGTGCTTCGACAACCATTGAAAGAGGGAGATCGTCGAGTTATGGATCAAAACTGCATTAGTTGTGGCCGCTGTTTGGATGTGTGTCCAGAACATGTGTTTGAATTTAAGAATCGTCTAACAGTAAAGAATATCGATTAAGTTACGAGCCTCATCACTGGCGTTTTACCTATTTCTCTCGATATTACAACATCGCGCTTAGCCGAGGAATTGAGTGCGATGTTTATCTTCATAACAATATCCCTATGCAATATCTGCTTGGTTTGGGTTGAAAATAATAATGATATTGCGAATTTGTTACATTTGAAGCTATGATGATGCCTTCATATTTAAAGGAAACATCATGACTACCTCATCGCAAGGCTGGAGAACGCCGCAAAATTTCCTCCTGTTAATTTCCATTATCGTGCCCATTGCTTTTTCTACTTGGATGGCGTTGTTGAACAACTTTGTTATCGAGAAAGCGAACTTTGATGGCGCTGATATCGGTTTACTTCAAAGTGTTAGGGAAGTACCTGGCTTTCTAGCTTTCACTGCGGTATTCGTTTTACTTTTTATCCGTGAACAACGCTTTATGCTCGTCTCTTTGGCGATGCTTACGCTTGGTACGGCATTAACAGGTTATTTTCCCACTTTGTACGGTCTACTTTTTACAACCTTATTGATGTCTACCGGCTTTCATTACTTTGAAACACTAAAGCAGTCTTTGTCTTTACAATGGCTATCGAAAGAAGAAGCCCCGGAAATGCTGGGTAAATTTATTTCTGTTGGGGCTTTGGCTTCTCTATTTACCTACGGCGCCATTTGGGTTTCGCTCGAACAGCTCAAACTTGATTTTAAAACGGTCTATCTAATGGCAGGTGGTTTAGGTTTTGTGCTTATTTTGGTGATGGCATTTGCTTTCCCTCAATTTAAAACAAAAGTGCCTCAAAACAAGAAACTCATTCTGCGTAAACGTTACTGGTTGTACTACGCGCTCACGTTTATGAGTGGTGCTCGTCGTCAGATTTTCACTGTTTTTGCTGGCTTCTTGATGGTAGAGAAGTTTGGCTACTCTGCCGCAGACATTACCTTGCTGTTTTTGATCAACTATGTCTTTAACTTCTTGTTTGCGAAGCGAATCGGCCGCTTCATCGGCGTTGTTGGTGAGCGTAAAGCGCTGATGTTTGAGTACGTCGGTTTGATCTTCGTATTCGTCGGTTATGGTTTGGTGCAAACCGCAGAGTGGGCTGCTGCATTGTACGTTGTCGACCATTTGTTCTTCGCGCTAGCGCTTGCTATCAAAACCTACTTCCAAAAAATTGCCGATCCTGCCGATATGGCGTCGACCGCTGGGGTTGCGTTTACTATTAACCATATTGCGGCGGTTGTGATACCCGTTACGTTTGGTGTGATTTGGCTGGTTTCTCCTGCTAGCGTATTTTACATCGGTGCAGGTATGGCGGCTGTGAGCTTACTGCTGTCACTCAATATTCCAGCGAAGCCAGAAGAGGGCAATGAGACCCGCTTATTAAAGTGGAGCTAAGTTGGTACTTACTATCTAGTAATAGAAGTTAATTACTGTTAATAGCTTTATTGACTTGGGTGCTTAGGCACCCCTTTCTTTATCTTCATGTTGTTTCCTCTATGGTTGTACATATCTATTGGGTCCGTTAGGGTTTTATACCTAAGTATGTTGAAATTACTCGGATACAACATGAGTCGAAACACTAAGGAGGGTTTTACAGTGCAGGTACATGGCAGGGAGTTGGATTTAGATCTAGGAAACCGTCACGTCGTTATTCAACGTCGCTATGAGGCGTTAGGTGCTGCCAACGATCTGCTCATAGCTATTTGGTTTTTAATTGGTAGTTTTTTCTTTTTGAATGATTCGTTGATTGAAAGCGGGACTTGGCTGTTCATCGTAGGCAGCGCACAGTTGATCATTAAGCCCCTGATAAAACTGATGAGTTTAGTTCATGTTGGTCGCTTAAATAAGCAACTTTCTGGCACATCAACGAGCCGCTGAGATTACACGCCTATTTTGAGCACCTGCAAGCAAGAGGCTAATGAGCGGGTTATCGAGGAGAAAGAGGGAAACATAACGTGGTCACAACACTAACCACGTTATGTTCAGCTTGAAGCTTTAGAATTTAAAACGGATACCAGAACAGTTGTGTGTCCATAACACGCTTGCTGATCGCAGCAATCACTATCACTGCAATCCCCGCCATGCAGATCATATCGGCTTTGGTCAGGGGTTTTAGGCTGTACCAGGTGCGAGATGAGTGACGGCCAAAACCACGTAGCGTCATCGCGTTTGAGATTTGGTCTGCTCTGTCCAAACTAGAGAAAATCAGAGGGCCAAGAATCTTTGCCACGTTCTTCATACGAGTGAACAACGGAGCCTTCTTACTCAGTTCTACTCCGCGTGCTTGTTGCGCGTGCATGATGTTAACAAAGTCCTTTTTCACTTCCGGCAAGTAGCGCAGCGTTAAGCTTACGGCATAGGCTATTTTGTAAGGCACACCCAAGCGGTTCAAGCTGGCTGAAAACTCCGTCGGGTGAGTGGTAAATACAAACACTAACGCGATTGGGAACATGCTGAAGTATTTCAACGTCACTGTTACTAGATAAAACAACGTCTCTTGAGTGAGCGAGTAGTTACCGGGTAATGAGAGTAAAACCGTTGATGAGCCCATGAACTCAGTACCTTGTTGCGGTGCCAACGCGAACATAAACAGGGCATTGATCAGCAATACCGTGCCTGTACCGAGTAAAAGTGGTTTGTAGACATGAAATGGCACTTTGGTCATTTTCAATAAGCCCAAACCAAGCACGATCAACAGTGCAATGATTCGCAAGTCAAACGTGGTCAACACCACCGTTACCCAAGCAATGAAAAGCAAGAACTTAGTAATGCCATTCAACTTATGAAGTGGCGATTGGGTATCGATGTAGTTGATACCAAACTTCATCTTATTGTCTTTCATGCCACCGCTTTCTCTGGTTGGTTTACTTCGCTGCTTTTTTGTTGGCGGTGCGCTTTTTCTACATTGATAAAATGCTGCATAAAGCCATTGGTGTCTTCGATGCCAACTTTCGTAGCCAACTCAAACAGACTTGTTGTGGTGAGGTTTGCTTGGTCTAGTAGCTCTGAACTGCTGAATACCTGCGTCATTGGTGCATCCGCGACTAATTTACTGTCTGCAATCACGATAGAGCGCGTGGTGTATTCCAGCACTAAATGCATGTCGTGGGAGATGATCATCACGGTTACGCCCAACTCGCGATTGAGCTTTTCGATGAAACTCAGCATAGACGTGTAGTTCCGGTAGTCCTGACCTGCCGTCGGTTCATCAAGGATCAGAAGCTCTGGTTCCAAGACCAAAATTGACGCAATGGTTACGCGCTTTTTCTGGCCGTAGCTCAATGCTTCGATTGGCCAGTGACGGTATTTGCTCAAACCGCACAGCTCAAGGACTTCAAGTACTTTAGCTTCGATCTGTTTCTCTTCAATGCCACGATTACGGAGACCGAAGGCCACTTCGTCGAAAATCATGTGATGGGAAATCATGTGATTCGGGTTTTGCATCACCACGCCCACTTTCTGGCTGCGCTCGAAGATGGTCAGTTCGTTAAGATCTTGACCATTCATGCTCATTGAGCCGCTATCCGCTTCAATAACGCCCATAATCAGTTTGGTGATGGTCGATTTACCCGAGCCATTTTTGCCAAGTACAGAGACAAACTCGCCACGCTTGATGTCAAAACTCACGTCTTCTAACGCGTTTTTCTCACCGTCGTAAGAATAGGTGAGGCCACGGACTTCAAGCAAAGTCTCGGCTGGCGTTTTAGGTGGTTGTGCTGTTGAACCATCAAACCATGCTTGTACTGCTGGTTTATATTGCTCCAACGGTAAGGTAGTTAAGCTAGAAGGTTTTGCATCGCCCTCAATCGCGCAGCCTGCTTCTTTCAGAGCCGAAATATAAAGTGGTTCGCGGATGCCGTAATCTTCTAGCAGAGGCGATGCTAAAATTTCATCTGGCGTTGTATCGGCAATGATTTCGCCGCTTTCCATCAAGATAATACGGTCAACTGAGCGATGCAGAACGTCCTCAAGACGATGCTCAATGATTACGATGGTTTTGCCTGTTTCGCGGTGTAGATCATCGATGATCTCGATGGTTTTTTTACCCGTTTTAGGGTCAAGCGCAGCTAGTGGTTCATCAAACAAAAGGATATCGACGTCATCGACGAGAATGCCCGCCAAAGAAACACGTTGTTTCTGGCCGCCAGATAAATCGTGGGGAGAGCGATCTAACATCTGTTCCAAGTCGACCATTTTGGCCGTGGCTTTGACCAATGGGTACATGTCGATGTTAGAAGTTAGCTGGTTTTCCAGCGCAAATGCGATGTCTTCGCCAATGCTCAAACCGACGAATTGGCTGTCCGTATCTTGCAGTACGGTGCCAACTTGCTCAGTGTATTGGTGCATGTCGAAAGGGGCGGTGTCTTGACCATTGATGGTCAATGTTCCACTGGTTTCCCCTTTGATTGCGTGTGGGATCAGTCCGTTAAGACATTGCCCAAGGGTAGATTTACCACTACCACTTGGACCGATAATGACGATTTTCTCTCCTTTCTCTATCCTTAGATTGATATTTTTTAGCGTCGGTTTGTCCAGCGACTCATATCTAAAAGAGAAGTTAGAAAATTCGATTGTCATTCGACATTAAGCCTCTGTTAAGTTACGGCTTTGCTTGTTACGTTTAGCGACAGACTTAAGAATGAAGAAGCCAACAATAGCAATAAGAATGGTGTTACCGATCGCGATAATTGAAAGCTGGGTAAACACTTTAGTGAACGGTTCTGCGTATAAAATCGTGTCGAGGAATGCAGAGCAACCGTAACCAAATACGTTGCCTAATAGCGCAAGTACTACGAATAACGCGAAGTCTTTCATATTGAAATCGCCTTTCTCTAAACGGTAGCGCGTTAGAGAAGGGAATAGACCGATAATCAAACCAACAATACCTGAACCAAGTACCCAAGTGAGCCATACGCCCCAACCTGCGAATAGGTCAGTGACCCAGTGGCCAATAAAACCAACCAAAAAGCCAACAAGTGGGCCAAATAGTACTGAGAACAATGCTAATACTGCCATGGCTGGTTTTAGCGTTGTGTTTGCAAACACAGGGATGCCAAACATAGGTAAGCCACCGATGCCGTAAAGAGCAGCACCAATTGCAATAACCACAACGGTTTTAGCAGAAAGATTCATAGATAACCTCAGTTCAATGGTCGATTTTAAAGAACGTTCATTTATATTGTTGGAAAGCATTGGTTATTTGATTGTGTAACATATATCCAAAACAACCAAGCTGCTTATTGTTTGCTCTATTTTTCTTCAGGAAATGTGTGATTTGATTCACGTATCCCTTTGACTGGCTTTGTTTTTTAGCAAGCATTAAAAATAAGGCGCGCATTATACAGAATATTGATAAAAGTGGGAATGCTATCTGTCTGGATGGCTAGAATGAAATCGGAGGCTGATTGTCAGCCCCCGATTACACTTTCTGATACTATTTTCATCGATAAATGAATGAGCTAGCTGTTCATTAATGGTCTAGGTACAAATAGTTCTGCCAGCTCTTCATGCGAATCAGCACTTTGCGCATCACTGACACGTGAGTAAAGCTGTCTGAGTAAACGGCGACTTCAACCGCGGTACCCATTGGTAGGTGGTATTCGCTCAAATCGTCCGTGATTTTCAGCTTCGCAAATACACGTCCGCTTGTGCGCAGGGCATCGGTACCAAGCAAAGCACCTCTGGCTTGAATTTGGCTTTCACCAATGGCTGGAATCACGTCGATGACTTCGCCACGGAATACCTTGCCCGGTATCGCACGGAACATAAACTCCGCTTCAAAGCCTGCCTTCAAACGTTGTAGCGAGTTTTGTCTGAACGCAGCGGTGTACGTAATGTCTTCGGTATGCACGAAGGTCATTGCAGGAGCAAGCGGTAACGGCACAGCCATCACACCAGGACGCAAAGCCAATTGCGTAACGTAACCATCGGTTGGCGCACGAACGATAGTTTGTTCTAGGTTAAACTCTGCTTTACGCAGCTCTGCGAGAAGTTGCGCGACTTGAGTGTTTTCACCACCAATTTCAGAGTCCAGAGCGATTTGCGCTTGTTCTTGTTGCAAAATCGCAACGTCTAACATGGCTTCTGCCGCTTTATACGCTTGGCGTCGAGTATCTAAATCTTGTTCAGTAAACGCGCCGCGATCAAAGCCTCTTTGATATCGGCTAAACTCTCTTTGCGCTTTATCTCTATCTGCTTGTGCTTTTAAAACCGCAGCTTCTTCTTCTCTTAGATCAGACTCTAAACCCAACGCGCCTTGGCTTGCTTCTTTGACTTTCGCTTCAAGGCGAGCGACTTCCGCTTCAAAAGGCACAGGGTCGATTTTGAAAAGAATATCGCCGGTTTTGAGCGGTTGGTTCGCTTGAACTGGCACTTCCACAACGCGGCCACGTACACCAGAGACGATAGGCGTAGTTGGGAACACTTGGTTACCTAACTGAGTAAATGGGTGGTTGTAGTTCATAAGTAGCACAAGTGTGCCCACCAACACTACGCCACCAAGTACAGCTGTCGGGACCGTCCATTTGTTTAGAGGAATATTGAAGATTTTAAAAATGGCGATACAAAGAGCTGCGTAAGTCAGAATCAGCAATAAATCCATTATTCGTCCTCTTTACTTTGTTCAGTCAAAGGCTTTTGCTGAATCTTTTGTTGTTTCAACATCGATACTTCGTTTTTGAGTTCGTTGACTTCGTCGATGAGTTCTTCAAGACGGTGATGAATGTCGTGTGTTTCTTGCTCAAGTTGTTTGAAGCCCCAGCCTCGCTCCTTGCGCCACAATGTTGCCCATATCCATAAAAATGGCCACAGTGCATGTAAAGTGAAAAGGCTAACCCAGCCCGCGTAATGAATTGCGTCTTGATGAGGGTGTTCGCGTTCTTTAGCAATTTCATACGGAATATCGTGAATAACGATAATCCCATAGAAGATCACCAAAGCAACGAAGATGAGTAACCCAAGTGCAAAATAGTCTAGAAACATCTTACCTGCCTGTGCTTGTTACCTAATGGAAAATCTTACGTAAATTAACAGTTTAAGTATTTGTCTTAACTATCGTTCAATCAAGTTATTTTGTACTTGAATTATGTTTATGCGATATCCGTATCGATTGCTATTCGGGGACAATAAGAAGTGAAGGCGACTATATTCAAACTAAGTAGTAATAAAGGAAGGAATAGAGAATCAAAGCCACGGTTATGCCCCAAGTGAAGATTGGGGCATGGTTTAAAGTTCGGTACAGACTTGGTTTCGGCCATTGGCTTTGGCGCGGTACAAGGCTTTGTCGGCGCGGTAGAAGGTACGTTGGGTATTCTCTCCTTCTCGATGTAAGGTAATCCCGATCGATACGGTCAACCCCCGCTCGCCAAGAATATCGTCCCAACCATATTGATAAATGCGTTCGCGGTAATTCTCGGCATGCATTTCTGCCCGTTCTAGATTGCTATTCTCTAGAATGACAAGAAACTCTTCACCGCCAAAGCGAACGCAAGAAGCGCCTTTAAATTTGAAGTATCCTGCTAATTCTTGAGACACACGTTTAATCGCTTTGTCTCCAACAAGGTGACTGAGCTCATCATTGATGGACTTAAAATGGTCAATATCGATGACCATCAACGCAAATTCAGTATCGTGCAAAAGCAGGTCTTTGAGTTTGACTTCTAACCAGCGCCGGTTGTGCAAAGAGGTTAGCGGGTCAGTAAAGACATCTTGCTGTAGTTGGGCGACCGTATTCTTATGTTGTTTGGTGGTTTCCTTGAGTTCTTTGTTTTCAAGTTCTGACAAAATGAGTTTGAGCTGTAGCTCAAAACGAGAAAGTCGACGTAATTGAGTGGAACCCAATTCACCAATTGGAATGTGTTTGACAAGGTCAGATTCAATGCGAAACGCTTTTTTTTCACAGTTTAATGCTTTCTGAAATAACCCTTGAGAAGCGTAAACTTGACTCATCGCGTTGTAAAAATGCTGAGCGACAAGAGGAGACGAATGCTTCTGAACTCGTTTACCGATAGAGTCCAGCACTAAGTTGGCTAAAGAGGTGTGTCCGACACCGTTTAGACAATATGCGGTCTCGATTTTGACCATCGTGGATAACCAGTACGTGGTAGCACTGCCCGTCGTATACTGGACATTAGAGATAGCAAGCAATGCGTTAGGGTAATCCTCTTGCAAACGATGCAGTTTGGCTCGGTAAAGATGAATTTGCGCAGCAAGGTTTTTATCACTGACGAGGATACTTAGCTCTTCACACTCACTCAATAATTCTTGTGCATCTGCGGTACGGTTCAAACTGATGTAACAGGCAAGCATGTAAAGTTTGTAGCGCAGACGTAGAGAGCGACTGCTAATGGCGTGATCGATCGCATCGATTTTTTGGTAATAACGCAAGGCGCGATGGTGATCCCCATAGGCATCGCACAAATTGCCCATTCCAATAATAGCCAGTACGTACTCATCAATATAGCCATATTCGACGGCGATATTCGTTGCAGCGACATACTCGGTTAATGCTGCGTTGTAGTCACCTACTTCTACTAAACGATCACTCAAGCTTGCTTTTACAGACAGAATATCTTCTACATCGTCGGGTAAAACGAGCAACTCAAGGGCTTGTCGTAGTTCTTCGATGCTGTCGTTGAGCTGTTTAATTTCTCGTCGATACTCGGCACTAATGATATAGCAATGTGCTTTTTCTCGGTTCGTGGATGCAATATGTAACCCGATGTGCTCCCACAGCGTAATCGCTTCTTCACCAGAGACGGAAGAAGGATCGATGCCTGCGTCAGTCACCTTGCTAAGCAGTTGTTCCATGCTTCATTACCTCAATATAGCTTTCTTCGAGTTGCTCCAAAGTGAATGGGAAGGTCAGGATATCTTGCAAATACAGTATCGGTTTGGGACCTTTTAGCCCGCGACGTTGCCATGGATAGATGTCTAACATTGCCTGAACCGTGCGATAGACATCTTCTGCTGCTTGACCTTTCTCTGCAATTAACATAGCTAGTCTGTCACTGGAAATTCGTGAGATGAGATCACTTGAGGTCGTCAATGCATGAACTAGCTCAGTACAAACATCGAGAAATTCGGGGTTTGCATGCTGAATCATAATGATCGCGTGGTTGGAGCGTTTGAGCTCTGTTTTAAACAGAACTAACTGTTCCCACCAGTAGGTCTCGAACACAACATTGGAAAACTGTTTTTCAGGGTCATATTCATGTTGGGAACGGATACGATTAATCAGCTTACGCGCTCGTTGCTCTAGTTGGCGTTTGGAGCCGCGTGCTTTATCCATACTGACTCGATGAGTCTGTTCTTTGAGCATTTTAAGTGCATGTTTACGGTATTTTTTAAACGCGTTAAACGCTGATTCAAAATCACCTTGCTCTTCAGCGACTCGAGATTGCTGAAAGCAGATCTGACTTAGTAGCTCGCCGTTGTCAAAACTAAGCGCGGACTCTTCTGCTGCGAGTAATAACTTTGCTGCACTATCCGTATTTTTGCGCAAGAGTTCGAGCCTTGCGCGGCTAATAAACGAGTGTGCTTTCATCCAAATGAGATCATGTTCAATAGCGAGCTTATGGGCCTTTTGTGTGGCTTCTTCTGCGGCATCAAGGCGTTCTAGCCCAAGTAGCGCTAGGCCTTTAAAGTCCCAGATCTCGGCTTGCCATGTGCTGTCATCATGATCTTTTAGTACTTCGGTTGCACCATCCAGCACAGTGAGCATTTCGACAAACTTATTCAGTAAGTAATAGTCCCAAGCCAACAGGATACGAGCTTTGCCTTCCAACCAAGCAATACGGACGTTGTTTGCCACTTTAACCGCCAACTCATGAGTGGAAGCGGCAAGTTGATGCTCATTTGTGATACGCCATACGTTGCCAAGCCCAATTAGAGATTCGATTTGAATTTCAATATCATCAACGAGGGCAGATTGTTCGAGTGCATTAATCCAATATTGTTGGGCTGAGTAATACTTTGCTTGTCCCCAATATTGGAGAGCAAATAAATGAAGAATTTCGGGCAGGTGGTCGTCGGTTTCAAGTTGGGTTTGCTTGCTGTAGGCGTCTTTGACTAGCTTTAAGCCTTGTCGGTAATCCATTAGGCACCAACAGCACTGCGCCATTATCAGCAATGCTCGGATTTCACCATCCACAAATAAAATTTGCTCCGCGCGGATACGGTATTGCTGCGCAATACTGAAGGTGTGTTCAGGGGCCGTTTTTATTTGGCCTTTAAGCTTTTTGAGCTCATCTTCTAGCTGAATTTGGTTTTTATCCAACGTTCACATCCATGACTATCGAACTGGAATTCACACCTAATATTACGTGGTTAGATGCATGTTTTATTACCAAAACGATGCGGATAACGCTTTGGTAAACGATTAGGTGCCGTAATGTATACTGTCACAGCCCCTAATTACTACATCTAAATGCCAATAGTTACGATAGGAGCTGTTTGATGGTCAAAGGAGCATCAGTGACTTCTAGCCTTTGTGCGGCGGTAAGACCCTGCTTATCCTGATAGCACAAATTATGCCAAGCTCTGAATATATCTAAAAGAGGTAAAATTCCAGCAGGTCGTAATTTGCGACGTGGCTCGTTAATGAAGCTTTCGAAAAGGATCTGGAAGCGATTTTGATAGAACTGCACATGGCGAGTTGTTGCAACGTTAAACCATTTCTCGGGCTCATTTCTATCACCAGCGAGGTAGCAAATGCCTTTGTGGCTTTCGTCTTGAGTGGAGATCGCCCAGCGATCTCGCCACCAGCTCATATAGGCGATATCGACCTTGCCAAAAGGTGTGCTCATGTCCCAATTTGCGTCTTCTTCTACGTACATCAAGTCGACATTTTTCTCTTTAATTCGAGACAAACAAACGCTCAGTGCTGCCGAACGTAGTAGGGGGTCTTGAGGCATATATAGAGATACACGTTTGTTGGGGCAACACATATCAAGTACATGCAGGTAATGAGCGTATGATGTGTAAGGCGGACGAACTAATGCACCTTTAGATGGGTAATGGAATACAGAAAGATTACCAAGAGGATCTTCCACGTTACCGCGAGCCAAAATGGTTTGGTATTTTTGGTCAATACGCTCACGCAGGAGGTTCGAAGGTTCCGCTGGCGGTTCACTTGCTTCCGCTGTGTACTCTTGGGAAACAAAACGAGAGACCTCGTCGTACGGGTTATGGTCTAGCGTGGCGATTGGCTCTTCATCAGCAGAATAGTTCACATGTTGACAAAGAATATAGCCTGAGTGGGCTTCACCAGAAACAATCCAGTAGACACCATTATTGCTGTTTGGCTGCAATGCAACATAATTTGAGGCCAATTCATAGTGCGTTGCGTGGTTTACCCAACGAGCATCAATAGTGGCTAATTTACGGCGACAGCGACTCGCAATATGATCAACATGATCGTAAAAGGTTTTCGGGTTGATACTGAGTTTTCGGCAGATCTCGCGCACAGAGTAACCAGTAAACAATAAGCCCATTAAATTCTCTTGGAATTGTAGCTTTTTGTTCGCGCCTGACCATTTATCAACAAAGGTACTTTGACACGCTTTACAACGGTAACGTTGACGATCACCACTGTAACCGAAAGCGTGGTAGAGGTGTTTATGTGTGTGGACGGATAGTCCAAAGTTCTCGCAATCATCATTGCGGCACGCAGGCAACCCGTCACTGTGGACGTGTCGCAGGCGATGAAGTTCGTTCACGACATCGCGATTGTTAAGTAAGGGGGGGAAAGCTCCACATTCACGGCATACCATCGCCGGACGTTTAGGGTTAGCATGTTGCAGAACGTAACGCTTTGCATCACTCAATCCAAAGTTGTCACACGCCAATGTTTTACAAAAGTTGAGTTGTAACCCATCTGCGTCTTTTGGCAGTTCGCCGTTAGACACAATCGCCCCCTCGGGATAATTCGGGCAGCCAGCAATAACTCTGGCTGCAAATTATTACTTACTACTTGTTCTTAGATGTTGATTGCGGTTTCTAGCGCAACTTTCATCATGTCGTTGAACGACTTTTGACGCTCTTCTGAGCTTAGTTTTTCGCCACGGATGATGTGGTCAGAAACCGTTAGGATAGTTAACGCCTTCGCACCTAGGTCTGCAGCAACACCGTAGATACCAGCCGCTTCCATGTCTACACCTAGGATGCCTAGTTTTTCCATCTTCTCGAAGATGTCAGCTTCTGGTGTGTAGAACAAGTCTGCAGAGAATACGTTACCAACTTTAACTGGTACTTGTTGAGCACGCGCTTGGTTTACCGCTTCTTCTAGAAGGCCGTAGTCAGCGATTGCAGCGAAGTCGTGGTTGTTGAAACGGATACGGTTCACTTTAGAGTCTGTAGAAGCACCCATACCGATAACAACGTCCATTAGGTTAACGTCGTCACGTACCGCACCACAGCTACCTACACGGATTACGTTTTTCACGCCGTATTCTGCGATTAGCTCGTGTACGTAGATACAGCAAGAAGGGATACCCATGCCGTGACCCATAACAGACACTTTTTTGCCTTTGTAAGTGCCAGTAAAGCCGAACATGTTACGAACGTCACAAACTTGCTTCACATCTTCAAGAAACGTTTCTGCGATGTATTTAGCACGTAAAGGGTCGCCTGGCATTAGAACCGTTTCAGCGAAATCACCTGGTTGTGCATTGATGTGTGGGGTTGCCATAAGTGCTCTCCAAAGTTTTGTTTTGATAAAACGCCTCTAGTATAGAACGCTATTACCAATTCTGTTGAACTTGTTCGTTTTCGTTGAAGCAATAATATCGGGACGTACAGTGGCCCCTTGAGAGCTTAGTCACAAAAACCACGCTTTTAGAAACCATGAACATCATTGATAACTAAATCTGTTGAAAGCAAAAGAGCAATCGATTCGCTTTTGAGCGATTTGTCGATTGCGCGCACAAAATGGACATTGAGAACATAAAAAACTTTTGAGAAAGCGCTGATCGAAATGCTCTTGAGAAAAGTAAAACGATTAAATTGTACAGTTTATTTTCTTGTACAATCTAAAAAGCCTTGCTATAAGTTATACAACAAAACATTTTGTATAGGGATGCGTCATCATGGAATCTTCAATCAAAGTAGGTATCAGTTCTTGTGTTTTGGGTGAACGGGTTCGTTTTGACTCTGGTCATAAAGTAAGTAACTTTGTGACTAAAGAGCTCAGCCCGTATTTTGACTTTGTTTCGGTATGTCCCGAAGTGGGCGTCGGAATGCCAGTGCCGCGACCAACAATTCGTTTGATTTCCGAAGAAGAGCGTGTGGCGCTGGTAGAAACTAAAAATCCAGAAAATGACCATACCGATAATATGCTTGCTTACTCTGCTAACAAAGTGGAGGAGCTACAAAGCGAGCAACTTTGTGGTTACATCGTCTGTGCCAAGTCTCCAACTTGCGGTATGGAGCGCGTCAAGGTTTATAGCAAAAATAACGCAGCGAAAGAAGGCGTCGGCTTGTACACACAAACGCTGATGAAAAAAATGCCTTGGTTGCCCGTCGAAGAGGATGGCCGACTCAACGATCCTGTATTAAAAGAAAACTTTATTACCCGAGTATTTTGCTTGAACGACTTTTATGACTCGATGGACGGAGAGCCAACTCGAGGCAAAATTATCGATTTTCATTCGCGCTATAAGTTGACCTTGATGGCGCATCACCCTGAGTCATACCGCTCTCTTGGTCGTTTAGTTGCCGATGTCGCTAGCTATGAAATCGAAGAATTCTATCAAGAGTATCGCTTAGGTCTTATGAAGGCACTTGCGAATCGTGCTAGCCGAAAAAACAACACTAACGTACTAATGCATTTACAAGGGTATTTTAAGCGCGCTTTAACTAAAGACGAAAAAGAAGAATTAGCAACAGTAATTCATGACTACCGCACTGGTACATTGCCATTATTAGCACCGTTGACATTGATTAAGCACTACTTAAACACTTACCCAGATGAGTACTTAGCAAAACAGAAGTTTTTAGAACCGTATCCGCAGGAGATGAGATTACGCTATGGTTTGTAGTTCAGAAGAAAAACTATACGCGATCCGAGATGTTGCAGAAATCACGGGTGTGAAGCCAGTTACGCTGAGAGCTTGGCAGAGAAGATACAATTTGATCCAGCCTCAGCGAACAGAAAAAGGGCACAGACTTTATCGACAGCAAGATCTCGATACGATTCGTGAAGTCCAGAGTTGGCTCGCGAAGGGGATTGCCATCGGTAAAGTAAAGGGACTGTTGGGAAAAAGTGCAGACGTAGAAGTTAACAATGAAGTACGTACTCTCGAAGAAGTAGAGACCATGTTATCAGCACTTTCGAAACTGAATCGAGGCAAAGCGGAAAGCTTACTTGCTTCTGTTCTCAAAGAGTATCCATTGAACTTGGTTATTGAACAATTTATTGACCCTGTATTTGACGCGCTGGAGATGGTCAAAGGATCGCTGAGATCGTTGCAGATGGGGTTATTTCAAACTTGTTTGATCACTCGTCTTGCCCTTGTTATCGACTCTGAAAACAAAGCCGCTTCCAAAGGGAAGTGCTTGCTTATCAGCTTTGAACAACATAGGGAAGCAGAGAGCTGGATTCAAGCGGCGAAGTTGTGTGAGCAAGGGTATCACACGACGTTGATCGACAAAGTTGATGATGTCTCTGGTTTACTGGATCACGAAGTTGTTGATAGCTACTCGCTCATTTACCTGTTTTCCAATAAAGCGCTGGCAGCTAAGCAAGTGGAGTCCATCAAATTGCTTCAAACACGTTTTGAAGAACGTATTGGATGTTCTGAAGTGATTGAGAAACTGCACCTAACAGAGTAGACGAAACGAAGGAGACACCATGATCTTAGTATGGTTTCGACGTGATTTACGAACGTTAGACCACACCGCACTTAAAGCGGCGCTAGATTCAGGTCAGCCTGTTGTCGCTTGTTTCATCGCGACGCCAGAGCAGTGGCGAGAACACCACATGGCGCCGATGCAGGCGGATCTCATTGCTCGTCGTTTAGAGTATCTCAACGACGAGTTGGAAAGCCTGAATGTGCCTTTTTTATATAAAGAGGTGCCGTCGTTTTATGATTGTACCGAAGTGATTAGTGGATGGGCGAAAACACTTGAAGCAACGTCTGTTATGGCGAATATTCAATATGAAGTGAATGAACGAGAGCTCGATGCACAAGTGAGTGAGGCGCTAGCTTCCCATGATATCGACTTTAAATTGTTCCACGACAAATGTGTGCACCCACCAACGACGGTTCTCAATAAGCAAGGTGAGTATTTTAAGGTATTTACACCATTCAAACGTGCTTGGTTGACGCAGTTTCAAATGCCAGCGGTAACAAAGCCTCAAGAACAAGCGCCGCTAAGCAGCAAAATATTGGAACAATTAGAGCCGATTCGATTTAGTTCAGACTTCACGTTTAGCTATCCTCGAGAGTCCAGCGAGGATTGGTTTGCTTCGACCAATGATGTTTTAAAGCAGCTTAGGGAATTTGCTCGTGAGCGCAGTGATGCTTACAAGGAAGATCGAGATTTTCCGGCTATTGATGGCACCAGTCAACTGTCTCCCTATCTTGCGATTGGTGCGTTGTCACCAAGGCAATGTATTGCTCGCTTGTATGCTGAAAACCAACAAAATGACCTAACAGAAGGAAAAGCAACTTGGTTGAGTGAGATCATTTGGCGTGAGTTTTATCAGCATCTGTTGGTTTTCGAACCAAAGCTCGTTAAAGGCAAAGGCTTTATCGACTGGGAGGATAAAATTCAGTGGTCTTATGATGAGCAGGCTTTTGAGCGATGGAAGGCTGGAGCGACAGGGTACCCGATCGTCGATGCAGCAATGCGTCAGCTCAACCAAACAGGCTGGATGCATAACAGGCTTCGCATGGTTGTCGCGAGCTTTCTCACCAAGGATTTACACATTGACTGGCGTTGGGGCGAAGCGTACTTCATGAGTAAGCTGGTGGACGGCGATTTCGCAGCAAACAATGGTGGTTGGCAGTGGTCTGCATCGACGGGTTGTGATGGGCAGCCGTACTTCCGTATTTTCAACCCGATAAGCCAAGGTGAGAAGTTTGACTCTGATGGTCAATTCGTGCGCCACTGGGTGCCTGAAATCAAGAGTGTTCCAAATAAATACATCCATAAACCTTGGACTTGGGAGGGATTTTCTTTACTGGAATATCACAAGCCGATGGTTGATCACAAGACAGAAAGAGAGATAACCTTACGGCTCTTTAAAAGTGCCAAGGAATAAAGTGAAATGCTTAGCAAAAAGCGATCAATGAGTTTCGCAAAACGTACGCTGTTATCTGTATCGTTATCTTTAGCGAGTGGTTTGTCATTCGCTAAAATGTACGAGCTACCAGAGGATGGCAGTCGTTTAATTGGTCGCCTTGAAAACCACGTCGTGCAAGAAGGCGAAACTATGGCAAATATTGCCAAGCATTACGATGTCGGGATGCTAGGTTTAATGGCAGCAAATAAAGGCGTGGATCCCTTCTTGCCAGAAGAGGGACACGTTCTTACTATTCCAACACAACTGATCCTCCCAGATGTACCCCACAAAGGCATTGTCATCAATTTAGCGGAATTGCGCTTATACTACTTCCCGAAAGGGGAAGATATTGTGCATGTATTCCCCGTGGGAATCGGGCGAATTGGGCGAGACACCCCGGTGATGACAACGCGTATTAGCCAAAAGCGTCCAAACCCTACGTGGACACCGCCAGCCTCGATTCGTGCCGAGTACAAAGCGAAGGGCATTGACTTGCCAACCGTTGTACCTGCCGGTCCAGACAACCCACTTGGGATGTTTGCATTGCGTTTAGCCTACGGAAATGGTGAATACCTTATTCACGGTACCAACAAAGACTTTGGCATCGGTATGCGAGTCAGCGCGGGTTGCATTCGTATGGACCCAAGCGACATTGAATGGTTGTTTGAAAAAGTTCGTAACGGTGAAGAAGTGAATATCATTAACCAACCAGTGAAAGTATCACTAGAGCCAGACAGAAGTGTATTTTTAGAGGCACATGAGCCATTGACTCGCAGTAATGGTGAGAAAGATCACCTACAGGTACCAAAAGAGTTAAAGTGGTGGCTGGATGAGTTCGGACTGAAAAATGTGAAGGCTAAAGCAGCGATTGCAGCACAGAATGGGGTTCCTGTCGAAATAACCGCGCCTTAACAGGCGTTAAGACGCGGTATCAAATCTTACTTAGTGTAAGACTGAGCGATGTTATCGATACGCTCGTTAGCACGCTCAGCTTCTTCTTGAGCAGCCATTGCTGCTGCACCTGATTTTTGAACGTCAGATTGAAGAGCTTGTACGTCTTGGCTTAGTTGGCTAACTTGGTTGCTTAGTTCGTCTAGTTTTGCTGCATTTGCTGTTGCTGCATCATCAGAAGAAGCACAACCTGCTAGTAGAAGTACTGAAGTTGCTGCAGCTGCGATCAACGTTTTGTTCATATAAGAACTCCTTGCTTATAGTGAAAGTCTCGCTACCAACTATTATTTTATACAGTAGCGAGGTTAAATGTGGATACATTTTATCAGTACATGATGTAGCAAAAGTCAAAAAAACCCAAGAATTTCATGGAGTACCTGACGTCAACTTTTACCTGAGCTTAACAAAGGTGAGTGAATTATCATCTCCCTTATTCCCACAACAGTTCTCATAGCAGGTGTTTTTGCCACGTTCCTGATATCAATAATTTAGACGATATTGACACAAATGAAAGTTTCTCGGCGCAAATAACTGCTATTTACGCAGTTTTATTGGAGAACGAGAGGCGCACCTTGAGCTCGCTTTTCTCTAAATCTTAAGCCAAGCAGCTGACCAATAAAGCGAGGGTTTGTTCTTAATTGAGCCGCAAATGATGTTTTGTTTTCATCCGTGGGAATTAGTTTGTGTGATCTCTATCTATACTCCTATGATTTGCGGTATTATACCGAGCTTTATTTTTTTGCTGCGTTAGAGCGGAAACGACATTACAGAGCGCTCAGACGCTGACTGATTTATTGGAGAATACTTTGCAATTTAAAGATCTAGGCCTAGACAACCGATTGTTGAAGAACCTAAAACACTACGATTTTAAAAAACCAACTGACATTCAAAAGCAGGCTATTCCTGTTGCGATTGCAGGCAAGGATTTATTGGCATCTTCGAAAACGGGTTCGGGCAAGACTTTGGCGTTTGTATTACCAATGCTTCACAAGTCTTTAAAGACAAAATCGTTTTCTGCCAAAGACCCTCGCGCAGTTATTCTTGCTCCCACTCGTGAGCTAGCGAAACAAGTGTATGGTGAGCTTCGCTCTATGCTTGCTGGCCTATCTTATGAAGCTGCATTGATTTTGGGTGGTGAGAACTTTAATGATCAAGTGAAAGCACTGCGCCGTTACCCGAAATTCATCGTGGCGACACCAGGACGTCTGGCTGACCACTTAGAGCACCGCTCGCTTTACCTTGAAGGTTTGGAAACGCTGATCCTTGATGAAGCAGACCGTATGCTGGATTTGGGCTTTGCACCAGAGCTTCGTCGTATCCATAAAGCAGCTAAGCATCGTCGCCGTCAAACATTAATGTTCTCTGCAACGTTGGATCACGCCGACGTAAATGACATTGCGGCTGAAATGCTTAATGCTCCGAAACGTATTGCTATCGGTGTTTCTAACGAAGAACACAAAGATATCACGCAAAAATTCTACCTGTGTGATCATCTTGATCATAAAGAGGCGATTCTAGATCGCGTACTTTCAGAAGCAGAATATCGCCAAGTTATCATCTTTACGGCGACGCGCGATGATACTGAGCGCCTAACAGCGAAGCTAAACGAGAAGAAACTGAAGGCCGTTGCATTGAGTGGTAACTTGAACCAGACTCAACGCAATACGATCATGAGCCAGTTTGAGCGAGCGGTATTCAAGATCCTAGTGACAACAGATGTTGCTTCTCGTGGTTTGGATATTGCGACAGTGACACACGTCATTAACTTCGATATGCCAAAGCATACTGAAGAATATGTACACCGTGTTGGCCGTACGGGCCGTGCTGGTAACAAGGGTGATGCGATTTCTCTTGTTGGTCCAAAAGACTGGGATAGCTTTAAACGTGTAGAAGCTTACCTACAACAAGATCTTGAGTTTTCAGTATTCGAAGATCTGAAAGGTAAGTTCAAAGGCCTGAAGCCACCTAAGCCAGATTTCCGTAACAAGAAAGCGACAGCGAAGAAATCACGCCCTCAAGCGAAGAAGTCGGCTAAGAAACCTGTTAAACGTGACAAGAGTTTCTACAAAAACGTATCAGTGGGTGATGATGTGTTCATCCCGAAGAAAAAGCCAGCGGCACCAAACTCTGAAGAGTAAAAGTCGCACCAGTTTTCAACTGATTTTAGTTTTTCAAAACCCGAGTGTTCGCACTCGGGTTTTTTTATGCTTATCTCCAGGCGAAATGATGTCTTTCTATACTAACGTGTTTGCTAGGCTTTTATATTTATCTGGTTTTATATAAACAGCATAGATCGCTAATTTAGAGAGATATTAAGTTTTATCACCTCGGTCCAAGCAAACGTTTTTCCTCACATACTAGATAAAAATTTCACATGATTATGAAAATGATAATTGATCTCATTTTTATTTAAGGGCAAAATACGCGCCATTGTATTAATCCTATAAATGAATTCGCTCTCTATATGAAATTTACTCATGTTTTTTTAGGGCTCATAATTACCTCTAGTTCTTGCTTTGCCGTTAATGACTTTAATTGGTTGCGAGATGACGCTCGTAAAGATGAGCGAGTTCTTACCTACCTAACAGAGCAGAACCGTAAGACTGAACAGCATCAAAAAAAATATCAGACGTTGACGCAAGATCTGCTCGCGCAGTGGGAAGCCATGGTGGCAGATAAAGGTGATAAACCATGGTCGATCGTAAATGGACGCGAATGGACGTTAACGCGTCGTGACGGTGGTTATGTGTTGCTATCACGTTCGAACCAGTATGCACAAGAGAACACAGTATTTGATTTCTCTGAACGTCAATCTGCATATCCGTATTATCAAGTAGGGCAGTGGCAAGTAAGCGGAGACACGTTGCTTTTCACTGAAGATATTGATGGCAGCGAGCAATATCGCGCCGTGGTTGTTGATTTACTCTCTGGCCAATCTACGGAGCTGTCAACGCACGTCGATAGCGGTGTATTGCTTTCACCTGATGGTAAGATGGCTTACCTCGTTTCGAAGGAAATGCGTACACAGCGACCTCATCAGATCCTACGCATCTCCACTGAATCTTTGGCTAAAACTGTTGTATGGCACGAATACAAATCAGATTGGTTACTTTCTTTCTACCGTGCGGCAGATAGCCGTTACGTGGTGCTGCAAAGCAACAACGAGTCAACCACAGAGCAGAAGCTTGTTGATCTAGAAACGGGCACCGTAAGCGATTCACTGAGAGTGCCGGAAGCGGGCGTGGAATATTACGCGGATGTGGCGAAAGGGCGCGTTTACATCAACAGCAACCTTGAAGGTACATTTGCACTTTATCAAACCGATCTAGCACCTCTTAGCGCAACATGGCAACGCTTTACTACCCCTCGTGAACCGCTTGACCAGTTCTACCTTTATGATGCAGGAGTTGTGGCACTCAGTAAGCCGAACAACGTAGCGACATTGACGGTGTATTCATACCAAGGTCAGGAAAAAGTGATACTGCCATTGGAACAGGATGGCAATGTCGCTTGGTTGAGCACGTTGGGCGATTTTGAATCAAACAAGATTCGTATACGAAGCATGTCGATGACTACGCCTCCTCAGTGGGAAGAGTTCGATGTAAAAACGCTGACTAAAACCTTGTATTCTCAAGATGCTTACCAAGATTTTGATAGTCAACGTTATGTCTCCCAACGCATTTTTATCAAGCACGATGGTGTTTCTGTCCCGGTCTCTTTGGCGTATCGCAAAGACAAATTACACGCGCAATCACCTGTGATGATTTACGGTTATGGCGCATATGGTTTTACGATGAAACCGTACTTTATGCCTCAAGTCATAAGCTTGCTCGACCAAGGCGTGATTTACGCTATCGCCCATGTTCGCGGCGGTGGGTATTTTGGCGATGAGTGGCACGAGCAAGGCCGTGGTGTGCGAAAAGCCAATTCTATTGGTGATTTTGTCGCGGCGGCTAAGGCGCTGCAAACATTCGAACGTGGCAATAGAGAGGTTTTTGCCATCGGCTCAAGTGCGGGTGGCACGTTGGTCGCGGGAGCGGTTAATCAAGACCCTAAATTGTTTTCAGGTGTCGTGCTTAAAGTACCTTTTGTTGATGTGGTAGCAAGCATGTCGGACACCTCACTTCCGCTGACCACACAGCAGTATGGCGAATGGGGTAACCCAACCAAATCTGAGCAACTGGCGCTAATGAAAGCGTACGATCCAATTCTCAACATTCATAAAGACGCTTACCCACCCATGCTGGTTCAAGTCGGTTTGATCGACCAGCGCGTGGCTTATTGGGAAGGTGCCAAGTATCTCGCCAAGGTTTCCGCGCTAAGTGAGCGCGATGGGCCGTACTTGTTGCAGACCGATTTTAATTCGGGCCACCAAATGGACCCACGACAAGCGCAAGAACAACAAGCAAAAGAATACGCCTTTCTTTTATCACTAATTAAAACATCTAAAGCGGAGCAGTAAATGAAGCTTACCCCAGTGTCAGCGGCAGTACTTTCGGTACTAGCTGCCAGCCAAGTGCACGCCAAATCTGACGTTTTCTCTATGGAAGAGGTCGTGGTGACGGCGAATCGGATTGAACAACCAATGTCTGAACTAGCAGGCAGCGTCGCAGTTGTCACTAGCGAAGAGATTGAACAAAAGGGCGAAACAGAGCTTTATGATGCGCTGCGTCATGAACCTGGGGTAAGTGTTTCTGGCGGAGCTGGGCGTCCACAAAACATCACGATTCGAGGCATGACGGGTAATCGCATTATGATCATTCGTGACGGTATTCGCTCAGCAGACGGTTTCGGTGCGAATGACAGCAATGACAAAGTGGGCCGCGATACGTTTGATCTTTCTAATCTTGAATCATTAGAAGTAGTGAAAGGGGCGAGCTCCTCAGTCTTAGGTTCTGGTGCTATCGGTGGCGCTGTGATTCTAAAATCCAAACAGCCGGGTGAGTTTTTAAAAGATCGTGACTTTTATGTTGATGCCACGGGCACGTACACGGGGATCAGCAATAAATACAAAGGCGCGAGCAATCTGGCATTTCGTTCTGGCGACACTGAAAGCTTAGTCAACGCGGCGTATTGGCAAGGTGAAGAGACGCGTAACTTCAGCCAAGATTTGTACAACCGCGATTTGGATGGTTACAGCGCGTCATACGCCATCAATCATTTCTTCAATGATGAAGTGATGGTCAAAGCGCGTGCCGAACTTTATCGGCAAGACCAACAACGCCTGGAAGGTTCGCCATCTATACAGAAGGATGGCAAATGGCATATCGAAGACTTCGCAGAAGATGAATCGACAAAAGAGTACAGCGCTTACATTGGTGCAGAGGTTACACCGATTAATCCAACTTGGTTCGAAGAGTTAGATACAAAGGTCTACTGGCGCCACACCGAAGTGGTGGAAGACACGAATCGTTTAATGAGACAAGTTGACCACAATGGTTTGACTGTTAGACGTCGCGAGCTAGAACACAAAACCTTCATTGATGAAACAATTGGCTTCCGTGGTGATTTCACCAATACGATTTATGCTGCAAATGCTGAGCACCAATTGGCTTACGGTATCGAGCTTTCTACTGACTATTATGAACGCACAGATAGCGATTCCAAGATTGATTGGAACGGGGTAACGCCTTCGACCAAACAACCTTTCGCTCCTGCTCGTGCTTATAACATTGGTCTGTACGTTCGAGATATGGTGGAGCTGGATAAATGGACCATTACAGGCGGCCTGCGCTTTGATGCGCACCGTCTAACACCGGACGGTGAGGGTGAAGTGGGCGGCTTCCCATTAAAAGACATGGATAGCTCAGAGGTATCTCCAAGCCTATCGATTTCTCGTGAAGTGTTTGCCAATAACATCGCTTATGTATCTTATAACCACGGTTATCGTGCTCCGGAATACGACAAAGCGTATGGCTTCGTAAACCATGACTTTGTGCCGCTAACGCCGTTTGTCATTGCACCGAACATGGACCTAGAGGCTGAAACTTCGGACTCCTTTGAAATCGGTAACAAATTCGATAATGGCCGCGCGCAACTTTACGTTTCTGCGTTTTACAACAAGTTCCAAAACTTCATTGATGTTGTTACCACAGGGCAAGATAACTTCGGTAACTACATCAAGCAATACCAAAACTTACACGGCGTTGAGACCTACGGCGCTGAGCTTTCTGCCGCGTACGCTTTCACTTCGTCTTGGAAGCTAAGTACCAAGCTTGGTTATGTGGACGGAAAGGACGCCGAAGGCGAGTACGTTCGTAGCATCACACCTTTCGAGGGCAATGTTGGGCTGAACTATCAGCAGCAAGACTTTAATGCGTTCGCGACGTGGAACTGGGCTGGTTCGATGGAGCGTGTGCCGAGTTGCCAAACGTCACTTGGACAAAAAACCGAATGCGCACAAACAGAGGCATGGAACACGCTCGATTTGGGGGCAAGTTACCAAATCACCAAAGATTTTCGTTTGAGTGCGACCATCATCAACCTGTTCGACAAAGAATACATTCGCTACCAAGACGTTGCTGGCATAGCAGATGAGAGCAAACGCTACTCAACGGAACCAGGTCGTTACTTTACGGTTAACGCGAAGTACATCTTTTAGTAGGAGCCCTGCATGAAACTCAAACTTTTGGCGCTTTCTCTTACGTTAGCAGGCGTTCAAGTGACGAACGCTGCCGAGTGGGATTACCCTAGCGCTGCCATTACGGTTACGAACCAAGCTGAAGCGCTGCGCTATTTACAAGCGAATTACGCTAGCGCTGGCGAACTTAAGTTTCGCTATCAAACTCGTTCTCAGCTCGGAGATCATTACAACTTTGATGTGTGGGTCGATGGGCAGTATCAACCGCAACGCACCATTGTGCTGTCGACTAACCAAGACAGCCAAGTTGAGCGTATTTTCAAAAGCCTTGAAGATACGGTGATTCGTAATGGTGAGGCGATGCCAGCCGGAGAACTGGAGCTGCCTGTTCGATTGGAAGTGACTGAGCCGCCAGCATTGAGCTCTGGTGAGTTAGTGACCGTTCCCGTCTCACTCTTTGATCCTGATTTACGTACAATGCAACAACAAGCTGCGCCTGATTCTGCGTGGAATTCGTTAGAGGATTATCCGCAGCCACTTCAATATGTTGAGAAGCAGATTCAAGTTTTGCAGTCCGGTGGCAAGTTCTACCTAGCTAACGAGCGCGTTAAACAGGTGGATGCACTTGCATTACTGTCTTCACCTGCGGTAGGTGCGGAGCCTGTGCGTGATACAAGCAGTATTTTGCCGCCTGAGGGGGTTCAATCTTTTGCGGATGTAAAAGCGATGCAAAGCGCTCAACTTGGCGACAATGCCTTTTTGCAGTTGATGGCGTTTTACCATCTTGATAGCTCACTGCAGTACTTATCGAGCTTGAGCTATGACTTATTTGAAGAGCCGCTTCGTTTTGATGGGCGTGGTTTAGCGCTCGACAACTCTTCTTACTACACAGGTTCGCGTGCGCTGATGTTAGGCGTTGGCGGAGTATCTCCAGATGCTGCAGATGCAGATGTGATTTTGCACGAGCTAGGACACGGTATTCACTATCAAATCGTTCCTGATTGGGCGTATGGACATACTGGCGCGATTGGAGAAGGTGTTGGTGATTACTGGGCGGGCAGCGCGAGCTACCGAACACAGTATTTGGACGCAGCTCGCCGTGGTCAGGAATTTGAGATTGATACCGTGTTCAACTGGGACGGTATGTTCGGAACACGCAAAACAACTCGTAGCTTATGGAACCAAAGAGCGCGTTACTTCGAGAGCTCAGAGTATCCAGCGCACGTTAGTGTGGGCGGTGAACTAGGCGATGAGCTGTGGTCAACGCCACTGTTCCAAGCACTTAAAGCGTCGGTTGAACGATATGGTGATGATACCGATAGCGTGTTCCGCGAGTTTGACGCCATTGTTCTTGAAGGCATGTACGGTATTGGTCGTGGTGTAAAAATGCATGATTTGGCAGAGTCCACCGTGTTTGCCGCAAGCACTTTGTTCCCAAATAAAGACTATGCCCAGTTCCTGACGGACAGCTTCAACAAACACAACTTGCTTAAAGCGCCTTTTCGCGTTCGCTATGACGCTCGATACATCGCACAAGGTCAAGACGTGGGAGTGAGCCTGAGCCAAACTGGCCGCGAAGCGAGCATCAAAGGGCAATGGCAGCTAAATAACGCATCCGTTTTCGACTTTGATGAAACGCTTTCTGACTCGACCTCAATGAAGGTGGCGTTACCAAGCGGTCTGACATGTGGCACGCAATTCGATTCCTCTATTTTATTGGATTACCAATTTGCTAAAGGTTTAAAGGCTCACCAGTGGAGCGAAAAGGTGATGCTGGTTAATGGTACGCCAGAGCTCGATATCCAGCCTCAACCAGTGAACTCCGCTTTGCCGGAGCAGGGTGACAGATTGTTCTCTCAGACGCTATCGGACAAGTCACGCACGATTGATGATTCGTTTGCGGTTTACCTGAACATCGAACATGACTCACTGCAGGATCTGCAAGTGACGCTTGTGTCTCCACAAGGTAAATCGGTTGTGCTACTTAGCCATCAATCAAGCAATACCAATGGATTTAAAGGTTACTTCACCGCTCAGTATGACGAGGAGTTACAAGCACTTGTCGGTCAACCGAGTTGGGGTACTTGGCGTCTCGAAGTATCTGACCGCGTGTCAGGGAACTCTGGGGTGTTGAAAGAGTGGGGTGTTAGTCACTTTGCTCAGTATCAGTGTAGTGCTGATACCACTAAAGAAAGCAGTGGTGGTTCAGGTGGCAGTGGTTCGCTTTGGACCTTGTTAGGACTTTTCCTGCTTTCAATGGTGAGAGTGATTCGTTCTCGTTAATTAAAATCTAAAGAAGACAAAATTTATGAAGTTTCAATATTCTTTCGTTGCTATGTCACTAGCCCTAGCTGGTTGTGGCGGTGGTTCTGGTGGTGACACGTCAACACCGACCTATAATGTAGCTGGCACCATCGTTTCTGCAGGTACACTTCTTGATACGCCAGTATGTATCGATTTAAACCAGAACTACGTTTGTGATACTACTGAACCGAGTGCTAAAACGGATAATGCTGGTAAGTTCTCCCTGACGTCAAGCGACAAGAACATTTTGACTAGCACGATTCTTGCTCAAGTTGATCAAGGCTCAAACCAAACGTTGCGTCTTGCGGCTCCAGGCCAAAACTTAGCCACGGGTAACACAGTAAATGGTGTAACAACATTGCTCGCAGGTCTTGTGGTTGACGGTAAAACCGTTGCTCAAGCTGAAGAGATTGTTAAAGCGCAACTGGCTAGTGTAGGCGTTTCGCTGAATGGTTCGGTGATGTCTAACGCAGAAGCCAGCGAGCTGGACAAGCTAGAGCAAAACACGGTTGCGCTATTAGCTGCGATGCAACCACAACAAATGACCAAAGGCGTAGCGCTGCTTGCTCAAAGTCTTAGCTTCCAAGGTAAATCGCTAGCCTCTGATCTTCTGTCTGAAGCGGAAGTGAGTGCATTTGCTGAAGAGATTGCAGCGGTTGCTGAACAAACGGTTGGTAGTAACGATACGGGTGCCATTCTTCACTTTGCTGATGGCGCTGCAGACGTTGCAGAGGTCCAAGCTTCTTACCCTGGTCAAGATGCGGAATACGGCTTCGACAAACAGGACAAGCAAACGTCGACAGGCGCGGGCTTTAAGTTTGTTAAGCTAGATTCACAAGGCGCTGCTTTAGCTGCAGATGCCACTGAGTGGGCTTGCACTTTGGATGAGCGTACTGGTCTTGTTTGGGAAAACAAGAGTGCGGATGAGAGCTCTATTCAATTTAAAGACCGCCTATTTGCGTTTGAGTCTGAAACATTTAAGCCATTTAGCAAAGATGTAGATCTTGCGGGCTGTAAAGAGGTGGGCGATGAAATTTGTACTACGAGCCAATACGTTGAGTACATAAACAAACAATCGTTATGTGGAATCACTGGTTGGCGCCTGCCTACTTACCGTGAAACTTATGACTTACTAGATTTCGGTGAAAAGACACTATTTGCGCCGAGCACAGAATATGAACCGAACAATGTGTATGGTTTTAATGTCAAATACTTCCCACAGCAAACTTTAGGCAGCCCTTATTTAGAAAAAGGTGCGTTTTGGCATGATGGTTTTAGGTATACGGACACATCATCACAGCTCATGGATGGTGAGATTTATTTCCCCGCAATTGTCTCTCGGGGCGCAGATAGAGGGGCCACTTCATTCGTTGAGATTCGCTCAAGCAGTACAAGTGAAGATGCCTATGATTCCTACCAATTCCCAATCCGTCTAGTAGCAGTTAAGGGACAATAAGATGAAGAAACTAATGACCGCGCTATCTCTTGTGTTGGCTTCTCAAGTAGCAATGGCAGCACAAGAGTGTTCGACTGAGTTTGCTAAAACAGCACCTAATACACGTTACACTTATTCAGATAAGGGAACTGTAACTGACTTAAAAACAGGTCTTACATGGATGCGCTGTCCAGTCGGTATGACATGGAATGCAGCAAACGAAGAATGCACCGGAACGCGAGCTACGATGTCATGGCAATTCGCGCTGTCTACGGCCCAACAAATTCGTAATCCGTCCGGTAACCACCCTCTACACAACTTTGCTGGCAAAAAGAATTGGCGACTAGCAAATATTAAAGAGTTGGTATCGTTAACGGAGCAAGCTTGCTATAGCCCAGCGATGAATGGTACAGGCTTTGCGAGCGGTTATACACTGACAGACAAGGACGATATTTTAGGACGTAATATCTGGAGTAACACACCTAATGGTGACGGTAAGCATGTTGCTACTCTTGATACGACTAATGGTGAGGTTTTCAATAGAGATCCGTTAGACTCAAGTTTCAAAAGCTCTCTCTTGTTAGTGACAGATGAATAATACTTATTACGTTAATAAAGATTGATAGCTTTGCCTTTATAAAAAGCTCCGCCAGTGCGGAGCTTTTTTCTTTTCTAACCTTTGGCACTTATCGTGTTGAGCAGAATGTTTAAACTTGGAACTGCTTAAGTTGGTGCTTTTGGTTTTCCGCTAAGTCTGAAAGCTCTTGAGCGGCAGAGGCGGACTGCGTAATGCCAGTCACGTTCTGGCTCACGAGTTCATAGATGTTCGTTAAGTTGTTGTTGATATCGGCCGTGACCTGTTTCTGCTCTTCTGATGCGGTCGCCACTTGCGTGTTGATTGAGTTCAGAGCGGCGATAGCATTACTGATATTAGCAAGTGATTGGCTAACTTCTTGTGCCAGAGCTTGGTTGTCTGACAACATGGCTAAGCTAGAGTGCATGCTTTCATTCGCGTGACCAGATTGCTGCTGAAGCTCTTCGATGATGGTTTGGATCTCTTTCGTCGATTCCTGAGTTCGCGCCGCTAACATACGTACTTCATCGGCGACTACCGCAAAGCCTCGGCCACTTTCGCCCGCTCGTGCAGCCTCGATCGCTGCATTCAGTGCAAGCAAATTGGTTTGCTCAGAAATGCCTTCAATCACTTCGATCACGCGACCAATGTGTTCTGATTGATCTTTCAGCGATGTCACGACGGCTGCGGCTTCGTTGAGTTGTTCTGCCATTTTTTCGCTTGCGCGAGTGCTTTCCTCAAACATGCTCAGACTTTGTGAGGTAAGCATGCGTGCTTGATTTGGTGCGCTATCGGCTTCTTGTGCATTGGTCGACACTTCAGCTGCAGTCGATTCTAGTTGGTTGATTGCCGAAGCCACTTGCTCAACTTCTTGCTTTTCTTGATCTGAGTTAACGCTGCTTTGAGTCATAACAGTCGCTAACTCGGTCGATGCTGATGCCACATCTTCACTAATTCGAACTAATGCACTCACGGTTTCACGCAGTTTGTCGATGGTTTGGTTTACATCCTGAGCCAGTTGCGACACTTCGTTTTTTCCGATGGCTTCGGCTTTAACCAATAGATTTCCCTTCGCGACTTCTTGCATGGTTCCTTGAAGGTTACGAATCGGTGCAACGATATAGCTGGCTAGTATCCAACTAATAAGCGAAGCAGCACTCAAGATCACCGCAAGTGAAACCGCACTGTAAGTGAGCGTGGTTGAATGCTGTTCGCCATTCGCTTCCACTTCATCGGTGACGATTTGATTCAATTGTTTAGACAGGTTGTCGATGGAGTTGATCATTGCTTCGCCAGCCAATCGATATTCTGCCATCGCAGATTCGTACTTTTGATTGAAATCGGATGTGGTGTAGCCAGAAGAGTGTTTGGTGGTGAGCAGAGGTGTCATGGTGACGCGCGTGAAATCAACATAGTGATCCATGGCTTTGCGCATAGTATTCACTTCGGTTTGAACGCCTGGGAGGCTATCGATGGAATTCAGAAAATCGCGGTTTTTGTTTTGTCGTTCAGACAGTTCTTGGTTGAGAGATTGGACATCTTCGGCTCTAAATAGACTGTAAATGGCTTTGATGCGCATAGCGTAGGTGTTGTCTACGATGGCGCTGAGTTCCTCTTTATGAATGATCAGCTTGTTGGTGGAAGTGGAAACCTTATTGAATGCTTGGTCGAGCTTGCCGATTCCGACGCTCAATCCAATGATGAGTAATACAACGGTGAATAGAACAGGTAAAAAGACCTGAAGTTTAATAGAAAGCGTACTAAGAAATTGACGCATGATTGACCCTCTATCGGTTTGATTATTATCTTTTTTATAAATAAGCATTTCGATTTTAATTGCCATACTCGTCAAATCAATGACTTACTCATATCCAATTGTTATGAAATGTACCAAAATCGATGGAGTTATCATTTTGAACGCGCGGCAATTTATAAAAGCGCTAAGCTAAAAACGGTAGAGGGATCAGTCGCGGAATTAATATACAGAAATGACAACGTGTCATAGAGGGTTCAACTAAGTGAAACACAACTGTCATATTCAAATTCTAAAGTGAGCACCGTTCAAGTGAAACACAACGGCAATAAAGCCACTTAAGGAAATTGTGATGAAAAAGACAGTAATCGGTGCAATCGCACTTCTAGGCGCAATGGCAGTGACTCCTGTTTCTGCTAAAGAAACTATCTCTGCAGTGGGTTCTAGCAGCGTAACTCCACTGATGGAAGTTTTCTCTGAAACGTACATGAAGAAGAACCCTAACGTATTTATCGAAGTTCAAGGCCCTGGTTCTTCAGCTGGTGTTAAAGCAGCAAAAAATGGTTCAGCAGACCTTGGTATGTCTTCTCGTAATCTAAAAGACTCTGAAAAAGAATCAACACTAATCGAAGAAGTGGTTGCTCGTGATGGTATCGCAGTGGTTGTTAACCCACAAAACAAACTGCCTGGCCTAACAGCAGAGCAAGTGACTGCAATCTACAAAGGCGAAGTATCAAACTGGAAAGAAGTCGGTGGTGCAGACAAGCCAATCGTAGCAATTACTCGTGACACGGCTTCAGGTACTCGTGGCGCATTTGAAGACATCATGTCTCTTAAAATGAAGATTTCTGGTAAGAAGGTATCAGCTATCTCTCAACGTGCTCAAGTTGCAAACGGTAACGGCGCACTAAAAACAATGGTTGCATCTAACCCATACGCAATCGGCTACATTTCTCTTGGTACTGTAGACAACACTGTTAATGCTCTAGCAATCGACGGTGTTGATGCAACAGTGGCTAACGTGAAAAACGGTTCTTACAAAGTAGCTCGTCCATTCCTTGTGCTTTACAAAGAAGGCAAGCCATCAGCTGAAACGCAAAAATTCCTAGACTGGATGCTAACTGAAGATGCGCAAAAGCTAGTTGACCAAAACGGTTACATCTCAGTTAACTAATTTTATCGGGACTCTTAAGTTTGCTCAGCCCACCATTTAGGGCTGAGCCTTTTCTATCCATAGTGTTCACCGGCAAAACGCCCAGAACCGTGAGATTTTTTAAATGACCATCGCAACAAATAGTGAAAAGCTTATGAATACTGACGCTAAAGCTATCAGCAAGCCCGGCCTGCGTGAGAAACGTCGCGTAGACTGGAAAGAGCGTATCTTCCACGGCTTGTTCCTAACCAGTGCCGTTATCGGTATCGTCTCATTAGCCGTTATTGCTTACTTTATTGTTCGAGAAAGTATCCCGGCATTCCAAGAAGCTGGTGTATCGGGCATCGTTCTTGGACAAAACTGGCTGCCGCCTGCACTTTACGGTGTTGCGACAATGATTGTGGCATCTATTGTATCGACGGCAGGTGCGGTAATCGTTGGTGTGCCAATTGGTGTGCTGACGGCTATCTTCATTGCCGAAATTGCACCAAAGCGTCTTGCGGATATTATTCGTCCTGCAGTTGAGCTTTTGGCAGGTATCCCGTCAGTGGTTTATGGTTTCTTTGGTTTGGTCATCATCGTACCGCTGATTCAAAACATCTTTAATGTCCCTGCGGGTAACACGATTTTGGCAGGTATCATCGTGCTTGGTGTGATGATTCTACCGACCGTAATCACAGTATCTGAAACGTCTATTCGAGCTGTGCCTCGTGCATACAAAGAAGGTTCTTTGGCACTTGGCGCTTCGAAAATCTACACAATCTTCAAATTGCTCGTTCCAGCGGCTCGTTCAGGGATCATGACGGGTGTGATTTTGGGTATTGGCCGTGCTCTAGGTGAGACAATGGCGATCATCATGGTGATGGGTAACGCACCTGCTATGCCAGAAGGCATCCTAGATTCGGCACGTACGCTAACCGCAAACATCGCGATTGAAATGTCTTACGCAAGTGGTATTCACGCCAACGCTCTTTACGCCACTGGTGTTGTACTTCTGGTCTTCATCATGTCGTTGAACGCTGTACTTCTTTACCTAAACCGAGAAAAAGCGAAGTAATCGCTCGTTAAAGGTGACTATTATGGATCGCGCAAAACTAAAACAAGCTCGCCAGTTCAAAGATAACGTCTTTAACGCTTTGGTTTGGATTTCGGCAGCACTAACGGTAGGTTTTTTGTTCTGGATTATCTGGTACATCCTATCAAATGGTCTACAACACGTAGATTGGAACTTCATTACTGATAACTACACACGTACTGGTGAAGAGCACGGTATCTTCCCGATGATCGTCTCGACCATCTACATGGTTATCGCATCCATCGCGGTAGCGGCGCCACTGGGTATCATGACGGCAATCTACTTAACCGAATACGCGAAAGTCGGTAGCCGATTGGTAAAAATTATCCGATTCTGTACTGAGTCGTTGGCGGGTATCCCGTCGATCATCTTCGGTCTATTCGGTATGACGTTCTTCGTGGCAATTCTTGGTCTGGGCTTCTCGATTCTGTCGGGTGCACTGACTCTAAGTATTCTTATTCTGCCAGTGATCATCCGTACTACGGAAGAAGCACTAATGGCAGTGCCTCAAACGTATCGTGAAGGCTCTTACGGCCTTGGCGCTTCAAAAATTTACACTATCTGGCGTTTGATTCTTCCGAGCGCAATGCCAGGTATCTTAACCTCGGTCATTCTTAGTATTGGTCGTGTCATTGGTGAGTCTGCTCCAGTATTCCTGACAGCAGGTATGGTTGCACGTATTCCGGATTCTTTATTGGATTCAGGTCGTACATTAACCGTTCACCTATACAAACTGACTACCGAACTGTTTACCGTTGAAGAATGGAATCAGGCTTACGGTACCGCAACAGTGCTTATCGTGGTTGTTCTTCTGATCAACATGGTAACGAAACTGATTGCTAGACGTTTTAACACCGCAACTTACTAACAACACTAATTAAGAACGCACGTTAAAAGACACGAATTCAAGATTTAAGAGATTAAGAAAATGAACAAATTTGATATTGAAAACCTAGACTTATTCTACGGTGAAAACCAAGCACTGAAATCGATCAACCTACCAATTCCAGTTCGCCAAGTAACGGCGCTTATCGGTCCGTCAGGTTGTGGTAAATCAACGCTTCTACGTTGTTTGAACCGCATGAACGATCTAATCGAAGGCGTGAAAATCACGGGTAAATTGGCGATGGACGGCGAAGACATTTACGGCAACATTGATGTCGCGGATCTTCGCATCAAGGTTGGCATGGTGTTCCAGAAGCCAAACCCATTCCCGATGAGCATCTACGAAAACGTGGCTTACGGCCTACGTGCTCAAGGTATCAAAGACAAGAAACACATTGACGAAGTGGTAGAGCGTTCACTACGCGGCGCAGCACTTTGGGACGAAGTGAAAGATCGTCTGAAGTCACACGCATTTGGTCTATCGGGTGGTCAGCAACAGCGTCTGTGTATCGCTCGTACGATCGCGATGGAGCCGGATGTGATTCTGATGGATGAACCAACGTCGGCACTTGACCCAATTGCGACACATAAAATCGAAGAATTGATGGAAGAGCTAAAGAAGAACTACACCATCGTTATCGTGACCCACTCAATGCAACAAGCGCGTCGTATCTCTGATCGCACTGCGTTTTTCCTAATGGGTGAACTGGTTGAGCATAACGATACTCAAGTGATCTTCAGCAACCCTCAAGATGACCGTACTCAAGGCTACGTAAATGGTGATTTCGGTTAATTCGCCATATTTACAAGCATAACTAAATAACTATAAGCGATGGTAACTTTGCCCCTCTTTTTGAGGGGCCTTTTTCTTTTCAAGCTGCAGATTTATAACACCAACCTATACCAATAATTCTTGCAAGGAAGCACAAATATCCCCCCTTTTTATAGAACATGTAACTTATGTGAAATACGGTTATAAAAGTGCTGAAGAGCTCTCGAATGTGAAACTAAGTCTGATAATTTTGCGAATGACTTAACAGCTCAAATTTGATTGTATTGATTGCATATGATGGCCTAAGTAGTTTTTTATCGAGAATAAAAAAGTAGATTAGGTTGGTAGGGTGAGTTTAAGAAGTTTTACAAGAAAAGTATCTTCAACGAGGGATCATCGCTTATTAGCGGAGGCGATATTTGATCATTTAGAGAGTTTGTTCTCCCCTCAAGCCTTAGCCATTTTTGAAGATCCTTCAATCAATCCCCGTTATTCTGTGAGTTTCTCTCGCGGGGAGCTTTACCCAATCCAAAGCTATCCTGACAGCTTCTGGGAGTGGGCGAGTCAGTTTGACACTTCTGAAAGCATCATTCCTCTGGCGATCAATACTTGTAACTGGAATCACACCCAAGATTTAGGTGGAGATAGTTACATAATGATGCTCGATAACACGCCTATCAAACGCACCTACCTACTGATTCAGTCTGTTCATGCTCGCACGGCACACATTATCTATGAAGAAAGCTATGATGCAATGCAGCTTGCAGCGGCGCGTTGGCAGTGCATTCGCGCCGAGAAAAATGCGTCGCAAGAGATGAGACACAGAGACATTCGTGAAGCGCAATATGTCGATGAAATTAACCAACGCGAGCGCTTTATCGAGAACATGAAGTTAGTTCAGCAAGTTGCTCTCGAGATCTCCAACCCTGATTCCTTAAAAGATTTGTATTACAAAGCCGTCGAAGCGCTACGTCAACGGTTGGGGTTTGATCGCTCCACACTGATGCTTCTAGATATGAAAAAGCGCAGTTTCAGTGGAACATACGGCACGGATGAATCAGGCATCACCATTGATGAGTTCCACACGCAATACGATTTACGCCAACTGAGCGAAGAATACATCGCTGCGCTGTCAAGCCTTGAGAGCAACCTAGTGATCGTGGAAGATGCGCCGATATACACAGCTGGTAAAGTGGTTGGGCAGGGGTGGAACGCGATGTTGATCCTACGTGATGGCAATGAGCCATTTGGTTGGTTCGCGCTTGATAACTTTATTCATCGCAAGCCGATAACAGCGTATCAAAAACAGATGTTGGACTCGTTTGGCTCCCTTTTCTCACAAATTTACATTCGAAAGCGCCAGGAGCAGAACGTGCGTATGTTGCATTCAAGCATGGTTGAGCTATCACGCTGTACAACCGTCAGTGATGTATGTAAATCGGCCGTCACTTTTGCTATCAAAAATCTTGGTATTGATCGGATGGCGGTGTTTTTGACCGATGAAAATTGCTCATACATGCAAGGCACTTGGGGGACTGACATTCAAGGCAATGTGGTGGATGAGTCTTATTTCTTTGGTGAGACACAAGACTTTTCGTTGATCAATTTAGCTCGCGCCGTACCTAGTGAAGTTGCATTTGAGGAATCCGTTCCTATTTATCATGACTGTAATATTGTCGGCTTTGGCTGGGCTGCGATGACGGTTTTGACTTCGAATAGCAGCGGGCCCATCGCCTTTATTGCCGTTGATAACTTATTGACGCGCGCGCCGCTGACTTCTCAGCTACGTGAAGTGATTCGTATGTTCGCTTCCAGTCTAGCGGAGGTTTTGCAGCGCACTCAAGCGCAAGAGGCGATTCGCGGATTAAACGAAAACCTGGAGCTAGAAGTACAGAACCGAACCAAAGAGTTGGAGGAAGCCAACAGACAGCTTGAGGTGCTTTCTAAACTTGACCCTCTGACACGTCTTGGCAATCGCCGTATGTTAGAACATGTGATGCAGAAATATTGCGCGCTAGAGTGTGAGGAAGCGATGTCCTTTGGTCTTATCCTGATTGATATTGATCACTTTGGCTTGTTTAACAATCACTATGGCCATCTCGAAGGGGATATCGCACTAATGCGCGTGGGTCATATCTTGGATCATCATACCAAAGGTGAAGACGAGGTTTTCTGTCGCATTGGTGGAGAAGAGTTTGTGTTACTAATGATCGGCTCTGATCAAGAGGCGGTAAAGCAGAGAGCGGAACGTATTCGTCAATGCATTGAAGATGAAGGCATCAAACACCAACACAACCCAGAAGGGGAGTTGCTCACTGTGTCAGTCGGTTATTCTTGCTACAAAACGAAAGGCAAAGACTTTAATTTCGACCATCTTTACCAGTTGTCGGATAAGGCTCTCTATCAAGCGAAGAGCCATGGTCGAAATTGCGTAAGGCGATATGAGTACGAGCATCAAGCTTTTGTTGAATAAGTGATGCTCATAACATCAAAGTTACTGAGACAGTTTGGTTGATTTTTAGATAAAACTGTTAAAGTGTGTTTGGTCGCACAAGAAAAATGGCAGCTCTCGTGAGCTGCCATTTTGCTTTATAGTTTTTCTAGCTGGTGGTCGGTTTTCGTTACGTTTGCTTTGCTAAGGTTTTGAATTTTTGCCAGTAGCGAGTCTGGACGCCAAGGTTGTTGATTGGCACTAAAACGCGCTTGGTTCATAGCATCAAGTTCTTGTTTTACGGCTTGCGCATCACCAGGGCTTAATCTGTCTCGGTGAGTGTTTAGATACTCGTTTACTGAGCGTTCAATTTTAGCAGCGTCCCCTTCATTGATGACTTTTTTCAACGCATCAACGCAAAGAGGTTGCTCGGTATTCGAAACCGTTTTACTCGCCGTCATAGGACGCTTCTTCCATGCCCAAATCGCGATTCCTAACGTCGCCACCCAAAGCCCAGCGAAAACAAAGGTCAGGGTTTGCCAGAGACTGTTCACTCCACCGTTTGGTTCGGGACTGATGGCGGACTTAGGTGGTGTTGGCAGAGGCGATTCCGGCAACGTGATAAGCCCGGTGTCACTTTGCTCTATTTCTAATTGTAGCTCTGGTAACGTCGCTTTTTTCGCTTCATCATTTTGGCTGTCCCACCAGTTCAAATGGTATCCCGGCAAGGTATATGACCCAGCCTCAGTGGGGATAATGACTTGCTTCACTGTCATGATAACGGTGCCATCTCTCGCGCTGTCGAATTGAGGCTGTTCTGGGTAGACCCGCAGCGAACTTGGATAATCAATACTTACTCGTGGAAGGTATTCGGCTTGTGTTCCGCGAGCTTTAATTTGAATGGTTCGAGTGAGTGAAGAGCCCTGTTTGACAGTGTTGAGCGCATTAACCGACAGTGGATTACCTTGATCGTCTTGCCAGCTCTGCGTCATTTCTAACGCTGAAGCTGGAAGCCATTCCCCTTCAAATTCACTTGGAATTGGTTTTACCTCGATAGGCATTTGCTCAGCTTTGGTGTTGATTGGCATGATCTTGGTAGAGCCCGTCAAGCTGTCGCCATAAATGTAAGAGCCTGTCAGTCTAGGACCTATCAAGGTGTAAGTACCCGGCTGATTCGCCGTTAAGCGAAACGACTGTTCAATGACCGCTACTTCTAATCCATTTAAGATCTTTTGTCCCTGCTGTAAGCCACCAATAGCTTCAAGTTTCATGCCTTCAATCTGTGGAGGCACAATTTGTGGGTTATCAAGACGGCGGGTATCCGCTTTGATCAAAAGCTGCATACGTAATGTCGCAGATTGCTGAGGGTACAGCGTGCTGTTGTCGACACTGATATTAAAGCTAAATAGGTTATCGAGATTGGGTTCAGCTTGGCTTGCGGTGACACGAAGCTTTATTGGCTCCGTTCTCATACCATCTGCGGAAAAGCTCGGAATAGTCAGAACACCTTCTTTCATCGGCGCAATCGAGATACTCCACTCAGTACGTACAGATTTTCTTCCGTTAATGTTATTGCTGGAGCGCCCATAACGAGGTTGACCCAAGAAAAAGTCGTTCTCAAGTACATTAAAGTCAATTGCATCTGAGCTGAGCTCAGTATCTGCCATGATTCTGAGGTTGATCACTTCATTCTTAGCAACTTGTGTTTTATTGACGCTTGCTTGAAGCGTCTGTGCCATCACCGAGAAGCTGGATAATAGGCTGGCCACAAGAATAAAGATCAGTTGTACGCCTTTGTTCATCATGGGCTTACCACTCCTTTTGAGATTGTTGTGGAGGTTGTTTTTGTTGAGCTTGAAGCTGCATTTGTGCACGAATCAAAAAGCTTGGATCGCGAGCGCTTTCGACTGCTTCTAGACGACGGAATTCAGGATCATCCCGATGCGTGTTTTTTGGCTGCACTTGAGCCTGCATTGGCTCACCTTGTTCCTGAGCCTGCTTTTCACCTCGTTTCGGTCGATGTTGCTCTGTTTTTTGCTTTTCTGTTTTATTTTCAGATTCTTGCTGATTTTGTGACTGTAGTCCTTGCTCTTCCTTCTCACCGTTTTGAGACTTTTGTTGCTGTTGCTGTTGCTGTTGCTGTTGCTGTTGCTGTTGCTGTTGCTGTTGCTGTTGCTGTTGCTGTTGCTGTTGCTGTTGCTGTTGCTGTTGCTGTTGCTGTTGCTGTTGCTGTTGCTGTTTCAGCTTCTGTTCCACAACCGACAAGTTTTTCTTTGCAGCTTCAAAGTTGGGCTTTTCTTCAAGCAGTTTTTTATAAAGCTCTGCTGCTTCTTCTAATTGACCATTTTGCGCCAGAGAGTTGGCAAGGTTATAGCGGCCGTTAGGAGAGGCGTCATGAGAAAATGCTTCGATAGCGGCTTCGTAGTCACCTTTTTGGTAACTGGCGGCTCCTTTCCAGCTTGGGTTTGTAAATAGGTTTTGCGCCTGTTCGTACTCACCTTGCTTGTAGAGTTCCGCTCCTCGTTGGTCGGCATTTAAGAACGGATTTGCTTCGGCGTGTTGTGTCCAAGTCATCGGTATTATTGTTGCCACAAACATCCAAATCAGGCCGCGTCGGAACAGTAAAGCTGCAGGCAGAAGTAACAGCGGCAGCAACCAAAAGCCACCGTTTAAGCGAGAGTCAGTGCTCACTTCTTCACTCTGCTTGGCCGAAAGTTGACTGCCAACGTTGTTCGTAAAGGCTGAAATGTTCTCAACATCGCGATTGGTGTGCTGAATAGGAACAAAAATTCCACCTGTTTTCTTTGCTAGTATTTGTAAATTCTTCAGATTTGTTTTCGCTACGACTGTTGTGCCTTGTGCAGTTTTTAAAAGAGAACCATCGGGTAGGGCGATGGGAGCGCCATTAGCGGTTCCTACTGCGAGAACTGAGATGCGAATGTTTTTACCTTCGACCAAATTCAACGTCCGAGACAGTTCTGACTCATCAAGGTCATCAGCTAACACGATGATGTCGCCTTGTTGCACACCTGCTTGAGAGAACTGGTTGAGCGCTAATTCAATTGCGGAAGGCAGGTTTGCCCCTTGAAAAGGCATTAGCTCTGGTGACAAATTCTCGATAATGACGGCAAGCGTACTGGAATCAGTCGTCAGTGGACTTAAGTTATAGGCATCGCCAGCGTAAGCAATAAGACCCGTAGCCCCTTCTTTCCATTTAGGAAGTAAGTCCAGCGCCTTATAACGTGTTTGCGCGAGTCGATTAGGCTTGATGTCCGTAGCGAACATCGAGCGAGACATATCAAGCACTAAAATGCGGTTTTGGTTTAACTCAAAGCTTGGGCGAGCGTTGGATTGCCAGCTTGGTCCCGCTAGCGCAATACAGGCAATCGCCCAAGCTACGCCCCAGAGAATAAAATAGTGTTTGGACTGCGTGTTTTGTCCGAGCACTTTAGCTAGGTGAGGGGCAATCAGTGTCGATTTTTTTGCTCTAAATTTGTGATTGAGCAAGAGCGCAATAGGGATTGCGATAAGCCCCAAAAGCCAATAAGGGTTAAGGAAAATAAACTCAGCCATGTTTTCTCCTCAGTAGGAATAAAAATACCGACAGTACGAATGCAGCGCTTAATGGGTATGGGAACCATTCTGACTGCGGACGCCAAGTTTGCGTGTCGCTTGACACGGGCTCGAGCTGGTTGATCGTGTCGTAGATCTTTTCGAGCTGTTCAGTATCTCGCGCCCGAAAATATTGTCCACCAGTCATCTCTGCCACTTTAGTTAGTGTTTGCTCATCCAAGTAGGCTGCGGTGTTAACCTTGCGAGTCATGAAAAACTCTTTCACCATCATTTCACCAGCACCTACGCCTACGGTGTAAATGGTCGCATTGTATTTTTTTGCAATTTCCGCTGCTTCGAGCGGTTCGAGCACACCGGCAGTATTGCTGCCGTCACTAAGCAAAATCATGACTCGTTGCGGAGCATCACTGTCTACAAAAGTTTTCGTGCCTAGACCAATACCATCACCAATGGCGGTTCGTTGACCAACCAAGCCGATGACTGTTTGATTAATCTGCTGCATGACGGTTTTACGGTCTGCAGTGAGTGGCGTTTGCAAATACGCGTGATCGCCAAACAAAACAACCCCGAGACGGTCACCTTTTCTTTTTGCCACGAAATCCGATAGAACTTTTTTTACAGCGGTGAGGCGGTCAATGTATTCGCCGTTGAGCTCCATGTCTTCTTGCTGCATCGAGCCAGATAGGTCGACGACTAACATCAAGTCCCGGTATTTGGGTTGGAACTCAACTGGATCACCAAACCAAACTGGACGCGCACAAGCAATGATAAGAAGAACCCAGATCGCCACTGATAGTGATTTTTGCAGGGCTTGCTTAGGCTTGCTGCCATTCTCATTAGCTGGTAAGTACGCCAATTTGATCTCGGCTTGTTGAGATTCTTGTGGCAGGAGCTTGTATACCAGCCAGGGGACAGGCAGCAAAAATAGTGCCCACCACCAGACAAATTCAATGTTTAGCCATTGGGCAAGATCGGTTATGAGTGTTTGCTCAGTCACGGTTATTTGCCTTTTTCTTTGGTGGCAAAGCGTGAGTTATCCAAAAGACACAATCATCGACCAAGCTTTGATGATTTTCTTGAGAGGATTTCTGATACAGCGCTTCTTGCCACTGATGTTGTTTGTCTACGAATCGAGTTTCTTTGGTATGGCTATCGAGAAATTCATACCAAGCGATTCCAGTTAATGGCGCGATTTCTTCACGTGGAAAGTAACTCAATGCCGCCTGACGCAATATTTCTAGAGCAGAGGAAGGGGTATGAGGTGTGACAGATTGAGTTAAAAGTTTTAAGGCTGCCTTTTGCGCGCGTAGGCGTTTTTTACGCCATTTCGTATAAAGATAAATGCTGAAAACGAAAAGTACGGTGGCCGCAAGCACTGCCCACCATCCCCAAGCGAGCGGAAACCAATCCGGAGCGTTTGGTAAAATCAGAGGTTCAAGGTCTAGGCTTTGGTTGTTTGTTGTCATTATTATTACTGCTTAATAAATGCTGCTTGTACTGTTTGTTAGCTTAATTGTGAAATCAAGGGCCAACCACTTGATAGCGTGTTAAATGGAATCGCCATCGAATGGCATTGCTGTTGAATGGTTTCTTGGTGTTGAGTAAAGTGTGTTTCGAGTTCCTTTCTTTGGCCCTTGGAGCCAAAGTTGAACCATTGACTACGTTGTCCATCCGAGGCTTTTACTTGACCTCTAAAGTTTGTTTCACCTCTTTCTAAAGGGTCATAAAACTGAATAGCCCTCACACTGTTGTGCTGTTTTAGTCGACGTAACTGCGTCAACTCTGCCGCGCTTATGTGGGCAAAGTCGCTGAGCATAATCAGTTCGCTGCCCTTAGGTGTCAGTGTATGAAGTGTTTCTAACACCTGAGTATACGGCAGTGTACGAGCCTCGTTGTTGGCAGTACGAGCCACCTGCGCGTTATGTGTATCGACGATAGCATTAAGAATCCGCAGCCCCTGTTTTTGTAGAGAGGAAGGGCGAAACTCAAAACATTGATGTCCATCGTCAATCACCGCACCGATGCGATCCTTTTTAGCCAAAGTGAGCCAAATCAACACGCTGGCAAAGTGAGCCAATTGAACCGACTTAAGCATATACTTAGACCCAAAATGCAGGCTAGAGCTCAGGTCAAGGTAAAGAATCACAGCTTGCTCTTTGTCTTCTGCAAATAACTTTGTGTGCGCTTTCCCTGTTCGAGCAGTTACCCGCCAATCAATACTGCGGATATCATCGCCAGGTTGGTATTGGCGTACTTCCATAAAATCCATACCTCGCCCTTTTTGGCGGCTGGTATGGTTACCGCTCATTTGCGACCAGATACTTTGTGCTGGTGGCAACCAACGTACAGATTGAGTGCGGTATTGCAGCAGCTCTTCAAGGGTTAATGTCACCCCATTCGCATGAGGTGGCAGTGGATGCGTTGTGGACATATCACTCCCTCGTCTTATGCACTGCCAACGAGGTTTAGCAGCTTATCAATGACTTGGTTTGCTGTAATGCCTTCCGCTTGAGCGTGGTAACTCAGTAATAAACGGTGGCGCAAAACCGGATAAGCCATGGTTTGAACATCTTCTGGGGACACAAAATCACGACCTGCAAGCCAAGCGTGCGCACGGGCACAACGATCCAGAGCGATGGTGGCACGTGGACTAACGCCCATTGACAACCACTTATCCAGCTCAGTGTCATATTCGCTGGCTCGACGTGTTGCCATAACTAAACGGACGATGTACTGCTCTATCGTTTCGGCCATATGAATATCCAACACTTCTTTACGCGCAGTGAATATATCTTGTTGGCTTAACATTGGGCGCTCGACGGTAGTTTCGCCTTTTGCTTCACCGCGGTTAATACGCAAGATAGATAGCTCATGTTCCGCATCTGGGTATTCCACTTCTAAATGTAATAAAAAGCGATCTAGCTGCGCTTCAGGTAGTGGATAAGTCCCTTCTTGTTCAATCGGGTTTTGAGTCGCCATGACCAAAAACAACTCTGGCAACGGGTAAGTATGGCGACCTGCTGTGACTTGTTTCTCTGCCATTGCTTCAAGCATCGCTGCTTGTACTTTGGCCGGTGCACGGTTTATCTCATCCGCAAGGATAAGAGAATTGAAGATAGGACCAGATTGGAAAGTGAACTCTCCGGTTTCGGGGCGGAAGATATCGGTGCCGGTTAAATCGGCTGGCAGCAAGTCAGGGGTAAACTGAATTCGGTGGAAGTCGCCTTCAACACAATCTGAGAGTGATTTTACTGCACGGGTTTTTGCCAGCCCAGGAGGGCCCTCAACCAAAATATGTCCATCTGCCAAAAGGGCAACAAGCAGTTGTTTGACTAGATCTTGCTGACCAATGATCTGCGACTCTAGGTATTGCTGAAGAGTTTCGAAGTTAGATTTATGCATGCTTTGGACTCTCGATATCCATTTGATTTTTGTGTTGAGTATTGGTCATTTTCCAGATGGAAAAAGTTCCAATGCGCTTTCGCAATTTATCTTTTCAATATTGGGACGCTGCAGAGAATTGCAAGTACTTGCTATCACTGAAAGTTCTTATCTGACAGAGCGTTACATTTATTTTTCATAATATAGTGAGAAATGCCTCTAGTTTTGTATATGTGAGCCGATAAAGTTTCTGTGATGTGCGTGTCATGAGATATGCACCAGATTCCCCTTATGGGGCCAATAACAAGTGATTCTTTTAAAAGGTCCGAATATGTTGAAACTTCATTCCTTGAGCATCAAACAGAAGGTTGTACTTGGTATTACGTTTGCTGTTTTAGCATCAACAATAATCGTTGGTGTTATGGCTCAGCGTCATGCGAGAGATGTATTGAGCCATCGTCTTATTGACATCGAGCTACCTGCGATGTTGCAGCAAATCAATACCGAAATTGACCGCGAAGTTGTCGAAATGCAACAAGCGGCAAAACAGCTGGCTACAAACGAATTTATTGTTGAAGCCCTATCTAATACAGACCGTGATCCGTCAGTAGAAGTTCAGTTGGTTCAGCAGCTCAATAACGTTAAATCACAGTATGGTCTTAATGATGCGTCGGTAGCGAATCGTCAAACGGCATATTACTGGAATCAAAACGGATTCTTACGTCAACTTAACCGAACGCAAGATGCTTGGTTCTTTGGATTTACGTCGTCTGGTCAAGAAACGTCCGTGAGTGTGTTCCAAGAGGCAAATGGCGAAGTGAAAATGTTTGCCAATTTCCAAGATCTTAATGGTACATCAATGTCAGGTCTCTCTAAATCTATGGGAGACATGGTTACTTTGCTCAATGGGTTTAAAATTGAAGATACGGGTTACGTGTTCCTCACTAATGAACAAGGCCAGATTCAAATACACCGCCAACAAGGTAAGAACCAAACTTCTATCACTAAACTATTTGGTAGTGACGCAAGTGCGCTGTTGAACAAAAATAGCTTCAACCTAATTAATGTGGAGTTTGAAGGGCAGGATACTTTTGTTTCTAGTTTGTATGTTCCTTCAATGAACTGGTTTGTTATTGGCGTGGTTCCCGTTGATGAAGTATTCGCAGACCTGAATGCGACAGCTAAAAAAATGCTGTTTACGACCATCATTGTTGCCGTTGTATTCATCCTCATGGGCGTATGGTTAGCAAACAGCATTACGAAACCAATCCGACTGATTGCCGATCGTTTTACCGACCTTGGGCAAGGTGAAGGCGATTTGGCGCAGCGTATTGAAATTAAGGGTAATGATGAAATTGCTCAGCTTTCAAAAGGCTTTAATGGATTTATTGAGAAGATTCATGCCACGATGAAAGAGGTTGCTTTAACCAGTGGCTCATTAAGTCAAGCGGCAGAAAGTGTGTCAACGAAAGCAACATCCACACACGACAACAGCCAAGAGCAGCGTGATCAAACCATTCAAGTAGTTGCAGCTATCAACCAAATGGGTGCGACCATCAGTGAAATTGCATCGAACGCTGCTACCGCTGCTGATACGGCAAATCAGGCTTCAGATAACACTCAAACTGGTCGAGAAGTTGTGATGAAAGCAAAAGAGGTGATCAGCCGCCTAGCCGATGATGTTGAAACAACCAATATTGTTGTTACGCAGTTGGCATCGACAACCAAAGATATTGGCTCGATTCTGGGTGTAATTCGTGACATCTCTGAGCAAACGAATTTACTTGCGCTAAACGCTGCAATTGAGGCTGCTCGTGCTGGTGAGCAGGGACGTGGTTTTGCGGTTGTTGCTGATGAGGTAAGAAACCTAGCGTCACGCACGGCTGATTCAACAGAAGAGATCCAACGGATGATCAACCAACTTCAAAGTGACGCACAAGATGCGGTAAGTGCGATGGAAGCGGGTAAAGCGGTCACTATTGAAGGGGTCGCTTCAACCGATGAAGCAGTGGAAGTGTTAGTCAATATTTCTGAGCGAATTACAGACATCTCTGATCGTAATACGCAAGTTGCGACGGCGACGGAAGAGCAATCCACTGTAGTGCATACCATTAACCAAAACATTGAAGAAATCAACGCGATCAATGAAATGACAACGGCAACGGCAGAAGAACTGGCGGATGCAAGTCGTGATCTTCAAGCGCTCTCTTCACGTCTGGACAAGATGGTTGGTAGCTTCAAGCTATAGAGTTGGATAGAATAGCCGAAGTTTAAAAGTTCACTAACTAAATTTAGGTAAGTACTATGAATGACTTCGAAAAAGAACTAGAGCAGATTTCTCAGGAAGCCGCTCAGGAGCCAGAAGTAAAACTGCCGTCGCTAGAAGAGCAAAAAGCGATCGTCGCTGAGCTAAAAAAGCTGGAAGCAGAAGGTAAGTTGACGCCAGAAGTGTTAGAGCAACACTTTGGTAAATTTAACCAAAAAAACTCTGTTCCAGTTCACTAAGCTAGGGTGAGGTTTCGGCTCTAACGGGCGCGACAAAATCACCAACTCAAATACAAAAAGGGAGTGTATGCTCCCTTTTTAATGCCTGAAAAATGCTAATACCCCTTACATACTTGCCACTTAAAAATTATTGACACTTCAATGAGTTATTAATTAGTACTAGTTATTTTCATACTTGACAAGACTACCGCTCTATCTAAATCTATTGCGTATTTCAATAAAAGCGACCAAGGGAATGCGATCAGGATGGAGCAACAAAAAACAAGAAATGTCATTTTAATCACGGAGGGCAGTCTGCAGTCATCTCTGCTGAAAGATGTATTGGAGACCAAACTCGGTATTAGTGTTGCTCTAATCACACCAGACTCTCTTATTCAAGGAGCGTTAGATTCGCCTTTAGCGTCAGCCATTATTGTTGATTGCAGCGTGATCACTGATGAAATATTTCGGCGTTATTCGGAGTTTAAAGAGTCGCAACAGAAAGATACGCTCGAAATCTTAATTAATTGTGATCAATCCATTTCAACTGAAGATCTTTTTGCTTGGCGTACTCTAGCAGGTATTTTCTATACCTCTGATGATATAAAAACGCTGCAAGTTGGGATTGGTAAGGTACTTCAGGGGGATATGTGGTTCAGCCGTAAGTTTTCTCAGCAATACATTACTCACCTTCGTCGCCACTGCAAACCTATAAATAAGAATGTTCCCGCTATTTTGACCAAACGAGAGCAACAAATAATTACCTTTCTCTCTATGGGGGCTTCCAATCAACAAATTGCCGAACAACTATTTGTGAGCGAGAATACGGTAAAGACTCATTTACACAATATTTTCAAGAAGATTGAAGTAAAAAATAGAGTCCAAGCACTTATTTGGGCGAAAGAAAATATTTCGGATAACTCGTTAACAGTGTAATGTCCTTGAAATATTGCGTTATTTAATTTAGTGAATTCTTAATCATTACTGTGACCTAAATGTGTTAAAAGTGTTTCTTTTATGAGAAACACTTTTTTGATTCTCTTTTTAATAACTTTGGAATTTAAAAAAGTAGCAAATAACTTTACTCTGTGGACTAGCACTTACATATCACACTAAGTGTGGACGATTAACGACTAATTTAAGAATGTTAAGTCACTGAAAGTATGAGAAACATTATGGAACAGTATATGGAAAAGCCTGAAGTCCTAATGCTCACTCAACAAAGTTTACAGAGTGAAAACTTTAAGGAAATGCTTTCTAAAAATATAGAAACTAAAATAACGATCATAGATACTAAAAACCCTAGCTATCACGAACTCATTCCGGAACGCTACTTTTTGCTTGTTGATTTTTCAGTTGAGATTCCATCCGAAACTTTAGTTTATTTAAAAGATAGTAATAAAGTGCTAGGAACCATAATGCTTAATTTAGGTTATGACTTAGACACAGAAGAACTCGCCTCATGGCCGCATGTAAAGGGTATATTCGGTCCGGGAGACTCCATGGACAAGGTGTGTCAGGGGTTAAAAGCAATAATAAAAGGGGATAATTGGCTGTCTCGAAGATTACTGGATCAGCTGGTTAATTATTATCGAGGAAAAGAAGCGAATAGCATTATTGAGCCTGCTATCGAGGTAGAGCTTACTCGGCGTGAAATTCAAGTTTTAAAAATGTTGAAAGAAGGAGGCTCAAATATGGAAATTGCTGATTCTTTATTTATCAGTGAGCATACTATTAAATCACATCTATACAATATTTTTAGAAAGTTAGAAGTAAAGAACCGTACGCAAGCAACAAGTTGGGCTAGGCGAAATTTGTAGTACTAGTATTAACTTACTGTAATAAAAAGAAAATACTCTATAAAGTACTAAGTTTTATATTTATTATTAAAATGTCAGTCTGAAATATCATCCCATATTCAAACTTATTCCTATTCGGTTGACTATTAGACTTCTCATGTCTGTTACAAATCTACTCAGACATAGAATAAAAGGTCTATTCAATTATTAAGACAAGAGGGAATAAAAATGAGCACAAGTGACAATGACACGTATCTAGGCGATGCAGGTGTAAATAACCAATTTGCTGATTTCGATGGCGGCGATGACTTGTTTATTGGTTTTGGTGGTAATGATTCGTTTGTTGGCGGTGGCGGTAACGATTATGTGATCGGCGGCGACGGTGATGATCGCCTAACTGGTGGTGCTGGTGATGACATCCTAAGGGCTGGTACAGGAAACGATTACCTCGGCGGTGGTACAGGTAATGATTTGCTTTTGGGTTTGTTGGGTGACAACAAACTAAATGGCGGCGTCGGTGAAGATATTCTTGTAGCTGGTTCTGGTGATAATGTTCTAGTTGGCGGCAGCAATGGCGATAAGTTTGTGTTCACGGATAAGTTTGGTGGCCATGGCGAAGCAAAAGTTGTGGATTTCACCATTGGTGAAGATTCTTTGCACATTATTAGCGACTCGGTCACAGACTTCGGTGATTTAAGCTTTAGCTATGATGCTGTAGGTAATGCCGTGTTTACCGATGGTGCTGATCTAACCGTGAAACTCATTGGCGTTACCGAAACTGACATCAATACTTACGGTGCGGATTTATTTGCAATCTAAATGACCTAAATCACTCAGAATGGGATTAGTTTGTGTGGCTCTGTCACGCTGAGGTGAACTAACTCGGTTATTCTAGAGTGTATTTGAGGCTGTCTTAAGTTAGGTGCTAGCTTTTGCTAGCGCCTACATTTTCAATTTAAACGGAAATAATCGTGCAAAAAACGGTTTTCAAAGAAGTGAGACAAAAACTATGCACGCTTGCGGGCTTGCTAATCGCTTTTAGCCTTTTTATCAACATACTAGTCCTCTCGATTCCCTTGTACATGCTTCAAGTGTACAACCGAGTGATATCCTCCTATTCAACCGATACTCTACTTTTGCTCACTATTATCGTGATTGTCGCGTTACTAACCATGTCGATTATTGATATCGCTCGCGCGCAAATGAGTAAATCATTTGGTTATTGGATGGACACCAAACTGTCCACTTTTATGCTTAAGCGCAGCATTCAATACCAATCGCACACAGGGAAGAGTTACACCTCGCAAACGCTGCGAGACATTCAGAACATCAAAAGCTTTTTGAGCAGCCAAGCACCCTATCCACTATTGGATGCGCCTTGGACACCGCTGTTTATTTTGTTCGTATATTTATTGCACCCAGTATTGGGTCACATCGCGTTACTCGGGTCTATCGTATTGTTTAGTCTCGGGCTACTCAATGAGCTAATGACGCGTAAAACCATGCAAGAAAGTGAAGTTAGGGCGATCTCTCATATCAACAACGCCGAGCTAGCCACGCAAAATGCCAATTCAATTCTTGCGATGGGGATGATGAACGCGTTTTTAGAGAAATGGCAGTCGCGCGTGAATGAAGTCAATGTGCTCGAAGAGCGAGTGGCAGGTAAGTCCATTTACATGGCTAACTTTTCTAAGTTTGTACGTGGTTCACTACAGATCTTTTTGCTGGGAGGCGGAGCATGGTTAGTGATCCAACATGAGATTACTGCGGGAGCGATGATCGCGAGTTCCATTTTAATGAGTCGGGCACTCTCACCGATGGAGCAGGCGATTGGTACATGGCGAAGTGCTATGTCTGCTAAAGGCGCGTATAAACGGCTAAAAGAAATCGACGCAATCGTGCGTCAAGATGAATCGAATATGCCACTGCCAAAGCCAAAAGGACACTATGAACTTACTGGACTTGCTTATCGCCATCCTGGCACAACAGAGCCTGTACTCTCATCGATCAGCTTATCTATTCCTCCCGGAGTCGCTGTCGGAGTTATTGGCCCTTCTGGTACTGGTAAATCGACGTTTGCTCGGTTGTTATTAGGTACGATCAAGCCATTAGCAGGTAAGGTTACGCTTGATGGTATGGAAGTGTCTACTTGGGCATCGGAAGATCGCGGCGCCCATTTTGGTTATCTCGCTCAAGAAGTAGAGCTGTTTCCTGGCACAATTCGGGAGAACATCGCGCGCTTCAAAGAGGAAGACCCCGCTAAAGTCATCAAGGCGGCGCAACTAGCAGGATGTCATGAATTAATACTCAAGAAAAACAAAGGCTATGATTTCGTTATTGGCGAAAATGGCCGTGGTTTATCTGGAGGAGAAAGGCAGAGAATCGCACTTGCAAGGGCCGTTTATGGCGATCCATCTATTGTGATTTTCGATGAAGCTAATGCCAACCTTGATGGTGAAGGAGAGGCTGCATATCAACGTTTGATTGCCCATTTAAAGGCGCAAGGATCAACGATTATCGTCATTGCCCATAATCCGAGTACATTACGACAAATGGATAGATTGCTGTATTTGGCTGAAGGTCGAGTCAAATTATACGGTGATAAAGATGAAGTATTAAAACGCTTGATGGGCGAAGAAAGAACAGATATTCCAAGGGTAAGAAATGAGCAATCAACTGCCAGCCGTTAATCAGCATCCGTCTGAAACCGTTTATCGTTTTAGTCCGCAAGCGAAACTAAGCTTTCGAAAGCCAATTTTACTTGGTGTGGTGACGCTAAGTGTTTTTCTTGGCGGTCTAGGCTACTGGGCTGCGACAGCGAAATTAGAGAGTGCTGCGATTGCTTATGGCGATTTGTCTGTTCTCACTAAGCGCCAAGAAATTCAACATCTAGAAGGCGGCATTATTGAAAAGCTGTACGTGCAGGAGGGGGGACTTAGTTGAAAAAGGTCAATTATTAATTCAACTCTCTAAGCGACAAGCTATGGCGAAGTTGGATTCATTAAGTGGTCAGTTTATTCATACTCTAGCGAAGGAAAACCGTCTAAGTGCAGAACTAGATGAATTGCCAACGATCGTATGGTCTGATGATCTTGAAAGTATTCCTCGCGTCGATATCGTCCAAGAAGCTCAACTGGTTCAAAACAAGATCTTTGAAGCGAGAAAGCGATTCTTTGATAGTAAGCTGAGCATCATTGAGCAGAGTATTTCTGGGGCAAATTTGGAGCTGGAAAACCTCCAGCAAACCAAAGTAATTGAGAGAGAAAGACTCAATTTTATCGCCGAAGAAATAGACAGTAACCAAGCTCTAGTTCAAAAAGGCTTTTCGGGTAAATCCACCTTACTTCAACTCAAACGTCTTGCGGCGGAAGTGCGGAGTACCTTAAGTCAGTTAGACAGACAATCACTCACAGTAAGCAAAAGGTTGGATGAAAACCAAGCGCAAATTGAAGAGTTGAAGCTTGAAAGACTGAATGAGATTGTCGAGGAGCTACGAAACACCAAAAAGGAAATCGTCGCTATCCGTGAAGAGTATCGCTCAGCCCAAGATATTGTAGCGAGAACAACCATCAATGCACCTATTGCAGGCCGTGTGGTCAACATGCAGGTGTTTACCGAAAAAGGTGTGATTGGTTCGGGTGAAACGCTATTAGAGTTGGTTCCTCAAGACGATAAGTTGTTAGTCGAGGCTCGCGTGAATCCCCAGGATATCGATTTAGTTAACCCAGGTCAGCAGGCGCATGTTCGTCTGACCGCTCTGAATGCTAGAACGTTGGCACCATTAGACGGCACGGTGTTAACGATTTCTGCGGATAAGCTTTCACAAGAAAACCAAGAGGATTTTTACCTCGCTAGAATTGCAATTTCGCAAGAAGATGTAGCCAAACACCGCTTAACTTCAGGAATGAACGCGGAAGTGCTTATTTTATCTGAACCGCGAACGCCTTTAAGTTATTTAATAAAGCCAATCACTGAAAGCATGAATCGCGCTTTTAGAGAGGAGTAATCTCAAAAGTACTTGAGTGAACACGGACAACTGACAAAATAATTTGTTATGGTTACCCGTTACTAGGCCGTATTTTAATTCTAAGGGAGCCGTGGAATGGAGAAAGTGCAGTTAGTCGTCGATTTTCTTCTCACTCATAAACTGATTTTTACCGCACTGATCTTTGTGATTATGTGGTTAATTCGTCGTACCATTTTATCGATGATTCGTGGTGACCATGCCTTTCTTTCTGAAGATCAGCGCAGCTGGATGTCCAGAACTAAGAACGGCACCTTTGCCGTTACATTACTGATTTTATTTATTTTATGGCAATCAGAAATAAACGAGTTTGCTCTAAGTGTCACGGCGATAGCGGTTGCCATTGTTGTGGCATCCAAAGAGATAATTTTGTGTTTTACAGGCTCGATTCAAAGAGCAAGCTCACGTTCTTTTCGTGTCGGTGACTGGATTGAGGTCGGTAAACTGTGCGGCGAAGTGATCGAGCACAATATGATGGCGACGGTGATTCAAGAGATCGACCTGCACCATGGGCAATATCACTACACCGGAAAAACCGCGACCTTACCCAATAGTATGTTTTTTACTTACCCAGTAAAGAACCTCAATTTTATGAAGCGCTACGTCTACCACAATTTTTCTATCGTGGTGAAAGACTTCGTTAATTTGTATCCTCTGTTACCAATCTTGACCGACAAGATTGAAGAGCATTGTAGCTACTTCAGTGATGTTGCGCATCGCTACAATGCGATGATTGAAAAACACGCGGGGGTCGATCTTCCCGGTGCAGAGCCACATATGCATATTTCTAGTAATATCAATGGTGAGCAGATTTTGCATGTTATGATTTTCTGCCCGACCGATAAAGCTAACCACTTGGAGCATTTGATTCGTAAAGACTTTATGGAACTTTATGAGCAGCGCTTTCCTGTGGTGAGTGAAAAATAGAGAAGTGTCGTACGCCAGTTAAAACAAACCCCGCTATCAAACATAGCGGGGTTTGTTTTTCTAACGGTATTTCCAGCTCTAACTATATTCCCTGAATACTTAGCTGAATTTACTTTTCAGCATTAAAAACAGAAAGTAAGTACTGCCTAAAATAGCGACCAATGTGCCAGCTGCGACCTGACTTGGATAAATAGCGATTTGTCCCAGCCAATCTGCCCACAACATTAGGGTTGCACCAATTAAGGCTCCGACACTTAGTTGCTCTTTCACTTTTCTTGCTCCTAACATCATCGCCATATGGGGAGCGACCAAGCCAACAAAAGATATCGGACCAACTGTAGCGGTAGAAAAGGCGCATAATAAAGCAACGATGGTGAGCATTAGCGTATTGGCTACGGTGGGGTTAAGTCCTCGTGCATTTGAGAATTGTCGTCCGATGGAAATTAATGTTAGCCAGCGAGAAATCGCGAATACAGCGGTAAGCAGAACCATTATTGCCAAACATAGCATCAGTGCGGTGTCGGCTGTGACTCGATAAATTGAACCAGTTAGCCACAATAAAATTTTGTAACTGTCACCAGAACCTTGAGCTAGCGAAAATTGAACAAGGGCTTCTAATAGTGCCGTTAGTGCTATGCCGGACAACACGAAGTTAGATGGATTAAAATGGCTTCGTTTACCGATAATCAGCAATAACATCAATACGGACATACTTCCGAAAAAAGCGATACCCCAGTTAAATGCGGAGAGAAGTGACCCAGCGATGACTCCTGTCGTAATAATGGCAAACGTGGCTCCGGAAGACACACCGAGAATATCTGGGCTGGCCAGAGGGTTGTAAACAATGCGTTGCAAAATGATTCCGGCAACGGATAGCGCAATACCGACAGAAAGTGCGGTTAGCATTCGCGGCCAGCGTAATTGCCATTGGAACTCCCCTGGCACGGACCATTGGATCCCGTTTATACCATGGGTAACGAATGAGTAAGCTAGAATCCCAACCAGACTGAATAGCGCAATGCTGCATACCGCGCGTTTAGAAAGCGCCGTTTTTCCTTGGCTCATTGAAAGGTTAAGTTGATCGGTTGCCGTCAGCTTTTTACGAGTAAACCAAATTAAAGCGGGAGCGCCAATAGCTGCAGCCGCTACGCCGCTAGGAATGGTTTCCTCTAACCATAAGCTTAATGAGATGGCGGCAGAGTCTGTGATGATTAACAGCATTGCGCCCAAAAGCATGCTGCTGATCAATTCGTCGCGCGGTGTTCTTGCCCCCATTGCTCTGGCAATATTGGGGGTCAATAATCCGATGAAACTGATGATCCCAACGGCGGTGATTGAGGCTGATACCAGCCAAATACCCATCACCATTAACGTGCCAAAAGCAGGTAATACCGCTAAGCCTCGGGCTGCTGCGCCTTCTTGCCCTAGTTTCATTAGAGTCAGAATACGTGGTGCGACGATCAAAATGACGATTGCAATAGCAGCGCGTGGCAGCAACCATTCAAACCAATCCCAGCTGTATTGTGAGAGGTCGCCTGCTCCCCACATAAAAATATTTTGCGCAAACTGAGCATTTAAAATAATGATGGCTGTGGCGATAGAACCGAGCAGGATATTAATCACCATCCCCGAAACGACCAGCGGCAAACCTGTCATATTACGCACACCAGCAATTGATACGATCAGGCCAAACGCCACTAAAGCCCCCGCCATTGCGGCTAATGCAGAGTAATCGGCTACCCAATCGACGAACCAAATGTTTACCACGACTAATGCAAGCCAAGCACCAGAAGAGGTGCCAAGAGTTAACGGCGAGGTGAGGTTATTCTGCGTTAATTGCTGCATTAAGCTGCCGGTGAGACCAAGCATGGCACCAACAAGCAGGGTCATACTTAACCTAGGAAGCTGAGCTTGCGTAAAAAATACGTCACGAAATTCGCTCGCTACCTCTGGTTTTGTTAATAATTGCCATTGTTCGAAGAGTGATAAATTAGTGTCAATTTGTAGACTAAAGACGCTAAGCAACGTAATCAGCGCCAGATAACCAATATAATGTTTCGTTCTCATTGCTTTGGTGCCAACTCTATTAGACTGTCGGTAATCGCTTCAGCGGTGTATTGCAAAGACATAGCACCGCCATACGCCCACACTGCTCTGACTGAATTTACCCGCTGCTTCTTTACAAACGGCATCGCTTGCCAAAGTGGCGAATCTTTCAGTTTGCGTTCTTCTGGGAAAGGTTGTACGTAGAGAACGTAGCTGTTTTGAAGGTTTTGAAGTCGATTAATCCGATCTTGCTTTACGCCCCACGCGCGTGGAGCCTCTTTAATTGGAGCGTGTAATCCCAGCTTTCTGGCCACGTAGTCTGTGGTGGAATTTTCGGTTGCAAGAAACACCGTATTCGGCGTTGAAAAACGCATCACCAGAACACTGAGTGGCTCAGAGTAATAGTGGCGAATTCGCTGGCGCATCTGCGCAAATGAAGCATCTAATTCTGCCAGTTTCTGTTCAGCAAGTGCCTCTTTATTGAATAGCTTGCCGAGCGTACGAAAGTGACGAATAGCAGTCTCGGCCGCAGCCTCATTTTCAGAAAAATTAGGTAAATATATAACCGGAGCAATTTGTTTGAGTAACGGAATCAAGTCTTGCTGTGGAGACGCAGCAAGGATGACATCTGGCTTCAAGCTGGCGATTTTTTCTAAGTTGGGCTCTGCTCGGGTTCCAATATCTTCAATTGACTCTGGTGCAGTTGGATTGACGACCCATTGGCGGTAGCCTGGTAAATTTGGGGCTGCGATTGGTTCTACGTTTAGCGCCAAAACTTGTTCTAAGATGTCCCAGTTTAAGGCAACAACGCGTTGTGGCGCTTGCTCAAAACTATGCTCACCATATTCATCGGTAACGGTGATGACTGCATTTGCATTAGTCATAAAAAATGCCAACAGAAAAGCAGATTGTGTAACCACAGTAAGTAAACGAGCTATTATGCGCATACAACAGCCACCTTTTGGCTCGCCAATGTGTTGGCTGGAGTTGGATGATCAATGAGCTTAATCGGTGACTCATACAACTCAGAAAGGCGATCCTCATCTAGCAACATGTCGGCGTTGCCTTCGAACGCAATTTGACCTTTCTTGAGCGCAACAATGTGGGTTGCATAGCGCAGTGCTAAGTTCAAATCGTGCAGGATCACGATAATGCCTACGTTCTCGGTTCTATTCAGCTCTGACAGTAGCGCCATCAGTTGAAATTGATGGTGAACATCGAGCGCGGAGGTCGGTTCGTCTAGGATCAAAATCGGCGATTGTTGAGCCAACAGCATAGACACCCAAGCTCGTTGGCGCTCACCGCCCGATAAATCGTCCGCTAATGCTTGAGCAAAAGGTGTAACTCCTGTTCGTTCCATAGCCTGCGTGATGATCTGTTTGTCTTCAGGTTTCCAACGACCAAGTGCGCCACGCCACGGAAAGCGGCCCAAGCGCACTAGCTCTTCTACCGTTAAACCAGCCGAGGAGGGCAGCTTTTGTGGCAAATAGGCGATCTGCTTTGCCAGCTCTTTGGTTTTGAGTGATGAAAGGGAAGTGTCGTTTAATGCTACCGTGCCTTTATCTGGTGACATTTGACCAGAAAGCAGGTTCACCAGTGTCGATTTGCCTGAACCGTTATGGCCCAAAACGACAGTTAGTTCATTCGTTGGGATGTTAAGTTGGTCGATGACGAGGATCTGACGTCCACCTCGAACGATCTCAATATTAGACAGTTGAAACATGGATGACTCTTAGGAGAAAACTCCCCTCAAGAGAGGGGAGTAGAAAGTTCAATTACCAGCGGTAGTTTGCGTTTAGCATGACAGAGCGAGACTGGCCGTAGTAACACCAGTAATCGCAACCTGAAACAAACTCTTTATCCAGAATGTTGTTAACGTTTAGCTGTGCTTGCCACTGTGAAGTGATGTCGTAAGTGACTGACGCATCCCAAAGAGTGACTGAAGGAACAGTTAGGTTCGAGCTCTTAGGGTTATCTTTTGACTCACCTACGTAGCGCACACCAGTACCGATATTGAGGCCTGGAATCAGGCTGTAGGCGCTGTAGTCTACCCATGCTGAAGCTTGGTGTTCAGGAATAAGTGCGGCTTGTTTTTTACCTTGGCCAAAACTCTCATCTGTTTTCGCTTTAGTGTAGGTGTAGCTTGCCATCAGTTTTAGATCGTCGGTTAGCTGCGCCGTGCTTTCAAGCTCAATACCTTGAGAAGTCACTTCCCCCGTTTGTGTCGCGATCCATGTTGAAGGGTTAGTCACCAACGCGTTCTTTTGCGTAATGTCGAACCATGCAAGGTTGATAAAGCCATCCATAAAGCCTGGCTCATACTTCACACCTACTTCTACTTGTTCGCCTTCTAGCGGTTTGTATAGTTCATTGGTTGCTGTATCAATTGTACTGATCACTTCAAACGACTGAGAGTAGTTTGCGTAAGGTGACAGACCATTGTTTGCAAGGAACATAACACCCGCGCTGAGAGACAACTGACCATCATCACGAGACTCGTTTTGATCAACGCCTGCGCCTTTGCCAGAGTTTTCTGTTTTCACCCAGTCGTAACGAGCACCGATGTTACCAATCCACTGTTCATGCAGTTTCAATTGGTATTGTGAGTAGACACTTGCTTGAGATTTCTCAATCTCACGTTTCACGTTGTTGGCAGGATCAAGAGGGGTGAAGTTACCGTAAACTGGGTTCCACGGGTTGATGGTGCCAAACGCGTAGTTGTCCTGCTCGTCGCCATCGGTTTTGTGGAATTGCAGATCCATACCGACAAGCACCGTGTGCTCTGCGTTGTCAGTCATCCAGTTGCCGACAGCGTTATTGTCGAATGTGATGCTCTGGTTTTTGCCGTCACGGAATACGATGCCTTGCGCTAATTCTTCTTTCGCAGGATCGTTGTTTGAGAATGCGTAAGAGCTGCGCAAGTACAACTCATTGGAGCCGTAGTTGAGGTTTTGAGAGAATGACCACGTGTCATTGATGTCGTGCTCTAGCAAATAACCTAGAGAGAACTGCGTGCGTTCGTATTTATCGTAGTTTGGCTGACCAAGGTTAGTCGAAGGATCGATTTTGCCAAAGTTAGAACCAATCAGAGTGCCTGCCGCTGGGAAAAATGGGTTGGTTGGCACACCGTCATCACGAAGGTAAGTGGCCAAAACGGTCAGCATTGTGCGGTCAGAAATGTCGAACTCGACGCTTGGCGCTAGATAAAAACGCTCGTTGTTAGTGCCGTCCAGTTCGCCATCTTGGCTTGTCATCAGGCCAACCAAACGGTAGCGGATTGTGCCAGCGTCGTTTGCTTCATCAGCAATGTCAAAACCTACAGACTGGTGTTGGTTGTTGCCTACTTCGACTTTTACTTCACCTTGAGGCGTAAACGTTGGTTTTTTCTGCACCGCATTCACGATACCGCCTGGTGCCGATTCACCAAACAGAATAGCTGATGGGCCTTTAACCACTTCCACACTTTCTAGGCCGTAAGGTTCGACCAACCATGTGTAGTAACCATCGCGGAATAGGCGGTTGCCGTTTAGGTAAGTAGCAGCATCAAAACCGCGAACTTTGAACCAATCGGTGTCGTTGTCGGCGCCATAAGGCTGAGCGGTTACGCCAGATGTGTAGCGTAATGCTTCGTCCAATTTTTGCGGTGCACGAACACGAAGTTCATCTTCAGAAATGATAGATACGCTGCGCGGTGTTTCTGCCGCAGGGGTTTCTACTTTAAGTGCTTGCGCGGTGACCGTAATAGTCTCCATTGCAATAATGTCATCTTGTACAACGTCTTCTTGAGCTTGTGCTGTGAATGCAACCACTGCTGCTGTTGGTGCCAAAGCACAGACCAACGCGTTACGGATCGCGATGGTCAGTAAGTTATTCTTTGTCATAAATATATTCCCGACAATTATGATTAACGCCAAGCTTAATTGTAATTATTATCATTTGAACTTTTGTTTCGGTATTTTACTGACTTTTGTATCAAAAGATAGTAAAACGTTCGCAAATTCATTCGCGGTACTTAAAGTCGTTGTTATGTTCAATTGGTTTGAAAAACTGACCCAACCCTTTCCCCAGATGGAAACCGAAAAGCCACCGAAGACACTTTTTGGCTTCTGTCGCTTTTACACTCGTGGCTTTGAAGCCCCTTTATTTGTCATGGCTGTGTTCAGTGCGCTTATTGCCATTACTGAGGTGACGCTGTTGCGTTATATGGGCGAGCTCGTCGATATTCTCTCTAATCAAGATCGCGCAACATTCTGGCAAGACCAGGGTGATCGCATGCTAATGATGCTGTTCTTAGTGGCGGTTGTGATGCCAGTTCTCGGTTTTGTCCACTCAATGGTGATGCACCAAACGTTATTGGGTAACTACCCGATGTCTATCCGTTGGTTGATTCACCGTTACTTGCTAAAACAAGCGGTTGGATTTTTCCAGCGTGACTTTGCAGGCCGAGTTGCGACCAAAGTGATGCAAAGTGCGTTAGCGGTACGAGAAACGGTCATGAAGCTGGTGGATGTACTGGTTTATATCAGCGTTTATTTTCTTTCGATGCTTTGGATGATGGGCGAGGCCGATGGTCTGCTGATGTTGCCTATTGTGATTTGGATAGGAATGTACGCGGTTATCCAGTTCTACTTTATCCCTAAAATGAAACAAGTAGCGACAGAGCAAGCGGATGCTCGCTCTGTAATGACTGGGCGCATTGTCGATTCTTACACCAACATTTCTACCGTAAAACTATTCGCTCATTCACAGCGCGAGTTGGAATACGCAGAAAGCAGCATGAAGCAATTTTTGGTGACGGTTTACCGCCAAATGCGCATGGTGACTTGTTTGCTGTTTAGTGTCGATGCCATCAACTATTTACTGCTGATGTCTATCAGTGCCATTTCGGTTTATCTATGGCTAGATCACGCTGTAACAATTGGTGCTATTGCGATTGCCATTAGTATTGCGTTGCGCGTACAAGGAATGTCGAAGTGGATCATGTGGGAAGTTAGCGCACTGTTTGAAAACATCGGTACGGTAGTAGACGGTATTAATACGATTTCAAACGACGTTGAAGTGAAAGACATACCAAATGCCAAGCCTCTGCAAATCTCTCAAGGTGAGATCTGCTTTGATCACGTAGGTTTTAACTACAGTGATGAAAAGGCGGTATTTGAGAACTTGAACCTGACCATCAAACCGGGCGAAAAAGTCGGCATTGTCGGTCGCTCTGGGGCAGGCAAATCCACGTTGGTTAACCTGTTGCTGCGTTTTTACGACGTAAATATGGGGAAAATTTGTATTGATGGACAGGACATTTCTCAAGTTGAACAAGAGTCGCTGCGCCAACATATCGGCATGATCACGCAAGATACCTCTTTGCTGCATCGCTCAATTAAGGAAAACATTCTTTACGGTGATCCAGATGCTTCAATGGATGCCGTTATCGCAGCTGCTGAAAAAGCACACGCTCATGATTTCATTCAATCTCTAAGAGACGAGCAAGGTAACGTTGGCTATGACGTTGAAGTTGGGGAGCGCGGCGTGAAGCTGTCTGGTGGTCAACGTCAACGTGTGGCGATTGCTCGCGTGCTGCTGAAAAACGCACCAATTTTGATCATGGACGAAGCGACGTCTGCACTTGATTCAGAAGTGGAGTCGGCAATTCAAGAAAACCTTGAAGTTCTGATGGAAGGAAAAACAGTGATTGCAATTGCTCACCGTTTATCAACGATTGCCGCGATGGATCGTTTGATTGTGATGGATGACGGCAAAATCATTGAGCAAGGCTCACACCACGAGCTGCTGCAATTGGGTGGTGTTTACGCTCAGTTGTGGAAGCATCAAACCGGCGGCTTTTTGTCTGAGCAAGGTGATGCTCAATTGCAAGTCATCTAATATGACGCGACACGAAAGAGGAGCAAATGCTCCTCTTTTTTGTGTCTGCCGTTTATACCGAGTGAGTAGGCGTCAATGGGTGACGTTTACTTGTGATTATTCATTAAGTTAGGCCAACTTAATGATGGTTATGTCTATAACTCACTGTCGTTCTTGCATTTTTTACGCTTTTTTTACGCGAACTCCGAATAGGCTTTTGCTAAAGTTTCTGCATCGAATTTTGGTTGATGTACTTTATGTTTGCTCATTGGCGAGATAACACATTTCTCTTTTCTGCCATCGTGATTGTTGGCGCGGTTGTGGCCTCATGGCTGTTGGACCAATTGTTTGGCTCTACAGCTGCGGTCCTGCTGATTTTGCAGTTAGCAGTCGTAGTGGTGGCGTTTCAATGCAACTCGCGATTCGCTTATGCGGCGGCGGTGATCGAAGCGTTGAGCTTCAACTTCTTTTTCACGACGCCTCGTTACTCTTTGCAGATGTTTCGTCCGGAAGACATTTTTAATCTAGTCGTGTTTATGGTGGTGGCATTTATCACTAGCACCTTTGCGGATCTTTATCGTCGCCAGCAGGGCGAGTTAAAACAAACCAAGCTGCAAAACAGCATCCTGCTATCGGTGTCCCATGACCTACGCACGCCGCTAGCAACCATTATTGGAACATTGACCACACTCAACGAGTACATGACCAAACTCAATGACTTAGAGCGCAAAGAATTGCTCGACAGTGCGACTTCAGAAAGCCACCGATTGCATCAATATATAGAGAACTTGTTACAGGCGACTAAGCTCCAGCACGGCACATTAAAAATAACCCAAAAAGATGAGCCTATTGCGGATATTGTGCGGGATGCGGTTTCTCGTTTGCCAAACTACACCGAGAAAGTATCCATGAATATAGATGATGCCGTTGGTTATTTATCAGTAAGTCGTTCGCTCATCGAACAAGCGATTTTTAATGTGTTGGATAATGCCATGCGATTTTCACCAGAGAATGAACCTGTTGAGGTTTCTCTTTCTAAGCAGGGTTCGTCGTGCGTGATTGATGTTCGGGACATGGGGATTGGCATCAAAGCTGAAGATGCGGAAAAAATATTCAGCCTTTTCTATTCCGGCGCGAACAACAAATCGGCCGATTCAGGCACCGGAATGGGACTCGCGGTTGCCAAAGGCATCATCACTGCGCACCAAGGAGAGATTCAATCTATGCCAGTATCAGAAGGGACGTTGATCCGCATTCGAATTCCACTCAATCAAGGAGCAGAGCAGGCGTGAGTTACAAAGTTTTAGTCGTGGACGATGAGCCTCGCATTCATACCTTTATTCGTATTTCGCTGTCTGCTGAAGGGTTTGATTACATTGGCGCGAGTACCATTGCAGAAGCCAAAGCGTGTTTCGAAGCGTATTCGCCGCATGTCATTCTGCTAGATTTAGGCTTGCCCGACGGCGATGGAACGGAGTTTCTCACTACGCTTCGTCAGACGTATAAAACGCCAGTGCTAGTGCTGACAGCTCGCGATCAAGAAGAGGAAAAAATTCGCCTTTTAGAAGCGGGCGCGAATGATTACTTGAGCAAGCCTTTTGGCGTAAAAGAGCTCATCGCGCGCATCAAAGTGCTGGTTCGAGATTTGGTGGATGAGCAATCCATCGCTGATGAGCTGGTGGCTGGCCGAGTCAAAATCATCAAAAGTACTCACCAATTTTGGTTGGATCAGAGGGAAATTCCACTCACCAAGAAAGAGTTTTCTTTCATTGAACAGTTGATTCTCAAGCCGGGAAAACTCATTGAGCAAACTCATTTGCTAGCGGTGATTTGGGGAAAAAGTCATGTCGAAGATACTCACTACTTACGCGTGTTAGTGAGTCAACTACGCAAAAAACTGAACGATAGTGCTGACGAACAGCGACTATTAAAAACCGAGCCGAGGCTGGGTTATCGTTTAGTGCTTGAGACGTCCAAGCACCACTAAATTCCAAATTTAATCAACGTTAATGCCAAGGTTTAGTGCTGGTTGTCGGCACTCGAACAGGATTCGTGTTGCCTATTTTCCGTGACGGAAAATCAGTCTAGCCCTTAACGCATTAGCATTTTCTATACATAGAACACAGTTAGGTATTGATATGGCTCACTTTACAGTAATTGGTTTAGGGCGATTTGGCGTTGCCGCCAGCTTAGAACTTATTCATCTTGGACACACCGTAACGGGGGTGGATAGCGACCCGAAAATCGTCGAAAAATACGTCGAAGAGTTAACGCAAGCGGTCATATGTGACGCAACAGACGAAGGTGCACTAAGGGAGTTAGCGTTGGCGAACAGTGATGTGGTGTTGGTGGCGATTGGCGAAGACATGCAAGCCAGTTTGTTGTGTACGCTGGCGCTGAAAAATCTGGGTGTGAAATCCATTTGGGTCAAAGCGAGCACCAAAGCGCACCATACCATCGTGTCTAAGCTTGGTGTACAACGCATTATTCATCCGGAAGAGGAGATGGGCGTAAGAGTCGCGCAGGCACTCAACTATCCGATGGTGAACAACTACTTAGAAATGGGGCATGGTTTGTATGTGGTGGAAATCCACGTTAAATCCAATCTGCACGATACGCCGCTTTCTAAGTTGATCAGCCGAGGCAGTTACAACATTCAGCCTATCTTGGTGAAGCGCGAAGAAGCCGTCTACACCAATATCAATGATGAGTTTGTGCTTAATGAGTTCGACACGCTGTTGCTTTGCGGTAGTCGCGCTGAGCTGAAATACGTCGCTCCAAGGTTGGTGTAACATGGTTTTGTGGCATCCCTCTATTATCCCGATCGAGCGAAAACCCAAAGCGGGCAAAAAATTGTTGGGCGCACCGCCGCTGATACTTAGCCTCAGCTTTGCCTGCTTGATCATTCTCGGCACAGTCTTACTCAAACTGCCGATTGCCACCACAGAGCCCATCACTTGGATTCAAAGCCTGTTTACAGCAACATCGGCCATTACGGTGACGGGATTAGTTGTGGTAGACACGGGCACGGCGTTTACGCCTTTTGGGCAAGTGGTTATTGCCTTCCTGATTCAATGTGGTGGCCTAGGTTTGATGACGTTTGCCATCGTGACCTTGCTGGCTCTGGGCGGAAAAATTGGCTTTTTGGAGCGAGCCGTCGCGAGAGAGGCATTTAACCAAACTGACTCATCGACACTCATTGCCACCGCTAAATCTGTATTGATGTTCGCTCTGCTCGTTGAACTTATTGGTTTTACTATTTTGAGCGTTTATTGGAGTGAAGAGCTGGGCTGGAAAACCAGTTTGTTCCATGGTTTCTTCTACACCATCAGTGCGTTTAACAATGCAGGTTTTGCGTTGAGTGCCGATAGCTTAATGCCTTACGTGGACGACCCGGTCGTTAACTTCACCATTACCAGTTTGTTCATTATTGGTGGTTTAGGCTTCTCGGTTTGGATTGACTTAAAACGCAATCGCCGTTGGCACCGACTCACCGTTTACAGTCGAATGATGATCTTAGGCACGGTGATCATTAACGTGGTGGCACTTATCGCCATTTACCTGATTGAATATGATAACCCCAACACGCTTGCCCCTTTGAGCGAAGCAGGGAAATGGTGGGCATCGTGGTTTCAAGCGGTGACGCCAAGAACGGCGGGGTTCAATACTTTAGCTATCGATCAGTTGGAAGATGCCACAACGGCGATCATTCTGGTGTTGATGTTTATCGGCGGTGGATCATTGAGCACGGCAAGTGGCATCAAAGTTGTGACATTTATGGTGTTAGTCTTGGCAACTTACAGCTATTTGCGTCGCGATGAAGCAACCTATGCGTTTCAACGCGAGATTCCCAAAGAGACCATCAGCAAGGCATTGGCGCTGACTCTGATCTCGGTGGGCGTGACTTGGTTTGCCATCTTCATGCTGTTACTGACAGAGAAAGCGTCTATGTTAGACATTATGTTTGAAGCGGTCTCGGCACTGGGTACGGTTGGGTTATCGCGAGGCTTAACGGGCAGTTTGTCCGAACCGGGTGAGTTAGTGATCATCTTCATGATGTTTATGGGACGATTAGGGCCTCTTACTTTAGCGTACTTCTTAGCCAGTCCAAGAAAGAAAAAAGCGCGTTACGCGAGCACTAAACTGGCAATAGGGTAAATGGGCTAACTCGGACAAATGACCCAAAGGCTGGGTACAAGAGGAGTAACTGCTCCTCTTTTTGTGCTCGTTGTAGCCACGAAACTGTATACGGCAGTCTCTCTCACAACAATTTATGATTCATCTCTATTTTTTATCATTTATAAATTGTCGTTTTTGGGGTGTTGTCCAGAATGGCATTATCCACGTGCAACATAAGATTGCCGGGAATAAAAATAATTACAATACTGCCTTACTGGAAGATACATGAAAATCAAACCCCTCCCACCTTTAAATAGCCTCGTTGCGTTTGAAGCATCGGCGCGGCACTTGAGTTTTACGTTAGCCGCTGACGAGCTAAACGTGACCCAAGGTGCTATCAGTCGCCAAATTAGACAATTAGAAGAATACTTGGGCAAGGCTATGTTCACGCGAGCCAATCGAAGCATTAACTTAACGCCTACAGGTCTTCAATATTATCAAGCTGTCAGCCAATCTTTGCTCGATATTGCTCAAATCACGGGTGAAGTGAAGAAATGGCAGGGCGAACAAAAGATCACGGTTGCGACGACAAATGCAATGGCAGCCTTGTGGTTGTTGCCTAAGGTTGCTCAATTTCAAAATGAACATGATGACATCGATATAAGGATTTTGGCCTCAGATAATGTGTTGGACTTACGCCGATTAGATTGCGATATCGCTTTGTTTTATTGTCGCACTCCACCTGCGGAAATGGATGTGACAACGCTATTTTCGGAAGAAGTCTTCCCTGTGTGTAGCCCGCTTTATTTAGAGAAAATAGGCCAGCCTAGTGAGCCAGAAGAAATCTTCAATAAAACGTTACTCTATCTGGAAGAGTCTCAAAGAGATTGGGTGAATTGGGAGCAGTGGTTTGCGAGTGTAGGATTGCCAAATATTTCGCCTCGCAATCGCATGAACATCAATAACTATCCAATGCTGTTACAAGCGGCAATTAATGGTCAGGGCATCGCGTTAGCTTGGGGCTCATTAGTGGACGACTATTTACAAAGCGGTGCTTTGGTTAGGCCAGTCGAACACGTTCTTTCAACTCCCTCCAATTTTTCTATGCTTGAACCTAAAAATAGAGGTTTAATCCCAGCAAGCGTCAAACGTTTTAGAGAATGGCTTTTGCATCAGTTGCCAGATGAAGTAGGTGATCGAGGCTTAGCTTAAATCAATAAGCAGAGAAAATAACAGAGTTTGGTAATGTTAAAAAAGCGGGAATATCAGTTCCCGCTTTTTTAATTGATTGATGAAACGACGCACTAAGTTAGTGCTGGTCCTTGATTGAGTGTGGAATCATCTTTCAGCGAGGATGTTGAAGCGATAGGCTCGGAAGCCACAGTTTTGCTTTCAACAAGCGGTTCAACAGGACCATCAAGTTTCTCTTGCTCTGGGTGAACATGCTCAGGAAGCATTGCCCATGGCTTAGGTTCGCGTCGAATACTATGGAACAGCGTTAAGCTCATCACCGCGATAAAAATCGCGATAGGGAAACCGGCAATAATGGAGGCCGTTTGCATTGCTTTTAACCCTCCTGCATATAGAAGCACTCCCGCAATGGCAGCGATCATGATTCCCCACAATACGCGTATAGACGTAGGAGGCTCACTGTGTCCAGCGGCATCGAGGGTACATAGAACTAAGGTACCTGAGTCAGCGGAGGTAATGAAATAAGTACCGAGTAATAAACACGCAAGCACGCTAAGGAGTTTACCAAACATACCTGTATCTAGGTTGTCGAATAGCGTAAACAAAGCGCGTGTCGTATCGGCTTTAGTCGCTTCAAGAATCGGGCCGCCAGAAAAATCTGCAGGTGGTGTTTGTTTTGCTTCTTGTGCCGCAGTGACTTGCTCTTGATGAGAAACACGAGCGTCTTGCTCTACCTTCAACGCTGCGCCACCAAATACTGAAATCCATAAAAACGTGATCAGCGTGGGTACGATGAGAGCACCGCCGATAAGCTCACGTATTGTGCGCCCTTTAGAAATACGAGCTACAAACATGCCAACGAAAGGTGCCCAAGTCATCCACCAAGGCCAGTAATAAGCCGTCCACCAGTTTTGCCAGCCAGAGTCATTCTGTGCATCGCTCCATAAGCTCATACCGACAATGTTTTGTGCATAAAGCCCCGTGCTTTCAAGTAGCGTATTTAAGATATAGCGAGTTGGGCCAATATAAAGTACGACCAGCACGAGTGCGAGTGAAAGCAGCATGTTCCATTCTGATAAACGGCGAATACCTTTCCCTACACCAGATAGCACCGACGCAACCGCACAAGTACAAAGGGAAACGATAATAAAGAGTTGAATCCCCAAACTAATGTCTAGACCAAAGGCTTGATTCAAACCAGAGTTTATTTGGATAACTCCCATCCCCAAGGTTTGAGAGATACCGAAAGCAGTCACCGCGACTGTTAGGATATCAACCGTGTGCCCGATAGGCCCATAAATACGATCGCCAATCAAAGGGTACAAGATAGAGCGTAGGGTAAAAGGCAGATCTTTACGGTAGGAAAAGTAGGCTAATGCGAGTGCAACAATGATAAAGACAGACCAAGGATGTAGACCCCAGTGAAAGAATGTCAGTTTCATTGATGTTGTTGCGGCTTCATTGGTCAGGCCTTGAGTAAATGGGTTGTCAGCGTAATGCCACATCGGTTCGGCGACCGACCAGAAAATTAAGCCTATCCCCATGCCTCCGGAAAAAAGCATGGATACCCAAGACAAATAACTAAACTCTGGTTTTTCGTCATCTTTACTCAAACGAATATGTCCATATCGACTAACCATAAGATAAAGAAGAAAACCGACAACGAGTGAAACAAGTCCGATGTAAAACCACTTCATATTCTGCAGCAAAATGCCGGAAATCGTTTCGAAGTATTGGCCCGCTTGGTTGGCGAGAATGGCGCAGAAAAGTACAAAACCGATAACGACGATCTTTGATGCGATAGTCACAGTCGGATTGAGTCCTTTCAATATCCCAGATGTTGCTCTCATAGGCATCCCTCACAGTGCTTTTGTTTTAGCGTTATTGTTTGTTGCGTTATTGTTAATTTTTGAAAGAGAGTAGAGAGAGGGCTTTTGTGTTTCAACTGATTAATACTCATCGGTTAATGAGTATTAATCATGACAAGAAGAACCTTGTTAATTAAAAGGTTATTTTGTTGTTCGAGATCAATGCATGAATGACAAAAACTCATCCAAACCCGGCGAAAAAGTCGTTTGTTTGTTGCTGGGTTGTTAATCAAAATCATCTCCACTAACACAACACGATGTTGTACGCACTGGATGCAACTCGACTCTCGGAGATAAGAATATGAGCAATGTCAACCAAACCATTATTCCTGTTGAACTTGTTGATAATGTACTGAACCCAATCAGTGAAGCAACAGGAATGCCGAATCAGGCCTACACCAGCGAAGAGTATTTTACTTTTGAGCGTGATCAGGTGTTTGGTAACACTTGGGTATGCATTGGTTTTGCATCAGACCTGCTTAAAAATGGCTATGTGATGCCACTTGATTTCATGAATCTTCCACTACTCATGATGAGAAATCGTCAAGGTGAAGTCCAAGTCTTCCACAACGTATGTAGTCATCGTGGTATGAAGCTGGTGCATGAGGCAGGCGAAGTTCAAGGCATGATTCGCTGTCCTTACCATTCATGGACGTACGATCTTGACGGTAATCTAAAAGGCACACCACACATCGGTGGTATCGCAAAACACAAAGATGACCGATTTAAGTGTGAAAAACACGGCCTTAAGCCACTTCGTTCAGCCGTTTGGATGGACATGGTATTCGTCAACTTATCGGGCAATGCAGAAAGCTTTGAAGAGCATATCGCGCCGCTAGAGCAACGTTGGCAGCAATTCTTAGGTGAAGAAGGATTAGGGCTTCTTCGCCGCGTGAACATGGGTGGCAACTTAGAGATAGAAGTGAAAAGTAACTGGAAGCTTGCCGTAGAAAACTACTGTGAAGCTTACCACTTACCTTGGGTGCATCCGAGTTTGAACAGTTATTCTCGCCTAGAGGATCACTACAACATCATGTTTGCAGAGCGTTTTGCTGGCCAAGGTAGTCTCGCATACAACCTCTCTGATACTGCAGGAACACACTTACCTAAATTTCCAAGCTGGCCAGAAGATAAACTGCGTCATGCAGAATATGTTGCACTCTTTCCAAACGTGTTGCTTGGTATTCAAGCCGATCATGCCTTTGCGATGATGATTGAACCAATCACTGCGAATAAGAGTGTTGAGCACCTACGTGTTTTCTATGTGGGTGATGAAGCAACGAAAGATGAGTTCGCTGCGTGCCGTACTGCTACCGTTGAGTCATGGCGAGTCGTATTCGGCGAAGATATTGGAGCGGTCGAGGGCATGCAGGAAGGTCGTTACTCACCTGGCTTTGGTGGTGGTGTGTTCTCACCAGAAATGGATGTTCCGACGCATTTCTTCCAAACCTGGTTGGCAAAGCAAGTGAAAGCGGCCCTGGAGCAGTAATATGATGCATTACCTTAATTATATTGATGGTGAGTGGTGCGATTCAGAGCAAGCGCTGACCGTCATGAACCCTGGCACAGCCGAAGCGTATGCGACGGTTGCAGAAGCCACTATCACCGATGCCGATCGCGCAATGGCAGCGGCACGTCGAGTAGTCAATCAAGGCCTTCTTTCGGACGTTCGTCCAGCCGTCAGAACCGAGTGGATGTTAAAAGCCGCCGCAGCTATTCGTGAAATGGTTGATGAAGGTGGGTTAGTTGCCTGTCGTGAAAATGGGAAATCTTTGCAAGATGCCAAAGATGAGTTTTTAGAGTCGGCACGTTACTTCGAATACTACGCTGGCATGGCCGACAAGCTGGAAGGCACGTCAATTCCGTTGGGTAAAGACTATGTCGACTTCACTCAATATGTGCCGTTTGGCGTGTCAGTGCAGATTGTGCCGTGGAATTTCCCTGTCTCTATTTGTGCACGTTCATTGGCACCTGCATTAGCCGCAGGTAACGCAGTGGTGATCAAATCGCCAGAGATTTCTCCACTTGCCATGACGTTGTTGATTAAAGCGATTGAAAAAGCGGGCTTCCCAAAAGGCACGATTAACTTGCTATGTGGCAAAGGCTCAGTCGTTGGCAGTCATTTGGTGCAGCACCAAGAGGTCGATCAAATTGTCTTTACGGGTTCCGTTCCAACTGGCCAACGCATCCTGCAAGATTCAGCGCAACGCGCTACTCCATCGGTGATGGAGCTGGGTGGTAAATCGGCTGCTATCGCGCTGAAAGACGCGAGCCTCGAAACACTTTTGAAAAGCATTCAGGTCGGTATTTTCTTTAACGCTGGTCAAGTGTGTTCGGCAATGTCTCGTTTGCTGATTCAAAAAGAGCGTTATGAAGAAGTAAAAGCGGCGGTTGTGGAAATGGCAAAAAGCCTAACCATTGGTCAAGGCGAAAGCCAGCCGGACATCACACCGTTGGTATCGGCTGATCAACAAGCACGCGTGCTTGAAATGATAGAACAAGCAAAAGCCGACGGCGCGAATATCCTAACGGGTGGCTACGCACCTGATTTATCGGGTTACTTTGTGGCACCAACGGTGATTGAAGCCTCACCAGATATGCGTATTGCTCAAGAAGAAGTGTTTGGCCCTGTACTGGTAATTACACCGTTTGAAACTGAACACGAAGCGATCGATATCGCGAATGGCACTGATTTTGGCCTGGTTGCTGGTGTCTTTGGTGAAAGCCTAAACCAAACATTGCGTGTGGCACAGCAACTGCGTGGTGGACAAGTGTTCATCAATGAATGGTTTGCTGGTGGCATCGAAACACCATTCGGTGGCGTGGGCTTGTCCGGGTTTGGGCGAGAAAAAGGGCAAGAAGCGATATATAGCTACGTCCAGACACGCAATATTGCCATTCGTTTGCAGCAAGACAGCAACGTATAGCTACCGTGTAACTGTATTTTCATCACCTCGTACCGGCTTGGATTTCAGACCACAAGCTAGGGCGAGGTTGATGGAATCACAACAAACCTGACAGCGGTTTGTAAACACGGAAATTCTGAACAAGGTAGTTGGAGTATAAGTGATGAGAAAGTGGCTCTGTATTATTTGCGGCTTAATCTATGATGAAGCACAAGGTTGGCCATCCGATGGCATTGCACCAGGAACAGCATGGGAAGATGTACCGGATGACTGGTTATGTCCTGACTGTTTAGTGGGTAAGGCCGATTTTGAAATGATCGAAATTACCGATGATGCGCCAGTAGAAGAGGTCGCGGCAGTGTCTTCGGTGTCGGTAGGATCGTCTGTTCAGCCAAATGCGGCTCAGCCACTTCCATCTGAAGTCACTCAGCCTATATTTTCAGCTGACCCTATCGTTATCATCGGTAGTGGCCACAGTGGTTACCAGTTGGCAGCGGCACTTAGAGCGCAATCTGAAACGGTTCCGATCACTGTCTTTACCGCTGATGATGGCGCACTGTACAGCAAGCCTGCCTTGTCTAATGCACTGGTCATGAATAAAGACGGCGACGCGCTACAAAGTGAAAGCGCGTTGGAGTGGGAAAGCCGTCTCAATGTCCGCGTTTACCCGCATACCCGCGTTGAAAAGATCGATCGTGCCAATTCAACGCTACACACCTCTATCGGCAAATACGCCTACAGCCGCTTGGTACTGGCAACAGGTGCATCACCGATTGAAATCCCAATTGAGGGTGATCGCTCTTGTGTTATGAGTGTGAACGACTTAGTTGATTACCGGCGTTTCAGAGCGGAGCTGCAAGACAAAAAGCGCATCGCAATCCTAGGTGATGGCTTAATTGGCTGTGAGTTCGCGAATGACCTGATCGAAAGCGGTTATGAAGTAACAGTTATCGGGTTAGGTCAATGGCCAATGGAGCGTTTGATCCCGCAACAGTTGGGTGAATCATTACAAAGCGCACTTGCAGATCGAGGCGTGCAATGGGCTCTACAAGACAGTATCGCCAGAATCGAGCCAAGGTCCGAATCCAGTGCGGTTTTACATCTGAACAGTGGCAAGCAGATTGAAGCAGACCTAGTGCTAAGCGCGGTTGGACTCAAGCCAAATGTTTCTCTAGCTGAGCGCGCGGGGCTTGAAGTAGGCCGAGGCATTAAAGTGAATCAATTCGGCCAGACGAGTGATGAGAACATTTACTCGCTAGGTGATTGTGTTGAAACGGAGCAAGGTTGGCAGCCGTATATTGCGCCGATTAATCAAATGATTCCTTCCGTGGCGAAAAGCTTGCTAGGTGATATTACGCCTATCTCTTTAACGCCAACACCAGTGATTGTGAAAACGCCGATTCTTCCACTCACTATTTTCCCGGTTGCCCCGAACGAACTGGGACAATGGTATATCGAGAGTCAGGCAGATGAATTGACCGCTGCGTTTTATTCTCCTGAGGGAACGATGCTTGGCTTTGCGTTGCTAGGAAGAAAAGTACAGTCATTACGTGGTCCTTGGCTAGATCAATTGTCATTGAAACTGTCAGCAGCGTAACGGAGAAAGAAGATGATTCATTTACCCAATGATGATGCAACATGTGGTTGGTACCATGCGTTGCCAAGTATTGCAGAAAAACCAGCGTTAAAAGGTAAACAAACTGCTGACTATGCCGTGCTAGGTGCCGGTTTCGCTGGACTAGCTATGGCAAGACGTTTAGCTGAGCTTCAGCCTAACGCACGAATTATACTGATTGATGCGCAACGTATCGGCCAAGGGGCGTCAGGGAGAAATTCGGGCTTTGTGATCGATTTGCCTCATAAGTTTTCACTTGAGCATCCCGATCCTGAGCACAAACAAAAGTTATTATCGCTCAACCGTTCTGCGATTGCTCAGCTAGACACTTTAGTGTCGAAGCACAGTATTTCTTGTCAGTGGTCAGCAAAGGGCAAATATCAAGGAGCCGTAGGGGCGCGCGGTGAAGCGTATCTCGATCACTTTGAGCACCTAATGAAAGACCTTGGCGAACCATACTTCCATGTTAATGGTAGTGAGCTGGCGAAAGTCTTAGGGACAAATTACTACAGCCGCGCAATTTACACGCCAGGTGGTTATTTAATGCAACCTGCTGCTCTGGTGCGTGGGCTAGGGGAAAGCCTTCCAGAGAACGTCGAGGTGTTAGAAAACTCGCCAATCCGCAAACTCAGTAAAGAAAACGGTTACTGGGTATTACATGGAGATAGTGGTTCTGTTGAAACCACTGAACTGTTACTTGGCACCAGCATTTTTACTCGTGAGTTTGGTTACCTTAAAAACAGATTACTGCCAGTGATGACGTTTGCAAGCTGGACGCGTCCATTGACCGACGCAGAAATGCAACGATACGGAGGTGAGCTGAATTGGGGTTTAACTCCAGCAGATCATGCGGGAACGACGTTACGTATGACCGCCGATCGACGTATTTTGATCCGAAATACTTACAAACACGTGCCGAAATATGGCTCAAGCATGAACGATAAAGTCAGAGAGCAAATCCGAGACGATCATCGTCAAGTCTTTTTGGCGCGTTACCCCGAGCTGGCCGACATACCATTTACTCACACATGGGGTGGGGTATATGCCATCTCTCGTAACTTTACTAACTTTTTTGGTCAATTAGATGAAGGTGTTTATGCCAGCGCTTGTGACAATGGTGTTGGTGCTGCGTGGGGAACTATTTCTGGAACGCTGTTAGCTGACTATGTCGTAGGTGCGACATCTAAATCATTGGATGACATACAGCAAGTGACAGGGATGCCTTGTTTGAATCCGCCAGAGCCTTTTTTAGGCATGGGAGTAAAAACGCGTATCCAATTAGCAAAATGGCAAAGCAGGAGTGAGTTATGAAGCAAGTCAAACTCGTTGACAGTAAAAACCTAGATTTTAATGTTCGTGGTGATACGCCGGGAATGGCGTACGTAGCCCGAGCGTTAAGCCCGGAAATTTCACCAAACATTGGCGTAGGTTTTGCTAAATGGGAAGGCGCTCAAGTGGCTTGGACGGTGCTTTATGATGAGGTTATTTTTGTGATTGAAGGCTGTTTCGAGTTGACCGCAAACGGTGAAACACATCTTGTTCACCCAGGTCAAATGCTGTGGATCCCGGAAGGAACCGAGCTGGTTTATGGTGGGCATGCCCTGTTCGGCTATGTGGTTCATCCAGGAAACTGGAAAGAGCTACACGGGATTAAATGATTTGTTTTACAGACGAGACAACGACTTGAAGTTCTACTCGTGCTAAATCAAAAATCGTTCACAGTGTATGTGAGCCAAATCAACTCGCTCGTTAAGGGCGTGTCACCGAAGCCTCCTTCTTGAAGTCATTTGGGTATATACATCAGTTTTAACGATAGCCATATCGAGATGCTTGGTATGGCTTTTATCGTTAAGGATAATAATCTCATTGGATCAAGGGGTATATAATCGTTAAATTGCACTTGCGACATCTTTGCGCTATGACTGGCAATTCAAACTATTGTTTTAGCCAATAGAAACACTAAAAATTATCCACCAAATAATACGTTACTGAGTCTGGCCGTTGCATTTACGGCTGCCTATTTCGCAGCCGATGATTATTACTTAATATAAGAACTCACCATGCACACTCGTCGTGAACGCGTATTTGATCCCTTTCATCGTCTAACGGTATTTACAGATAAATGGCGACTTGGATCTAAATCTTATCTTACTGATCTCGCATCTATTGCCTTATTGCTGTTACCGCTGACGCTATCTAACGCACTTGCCATCTTTCTTGGTCACGCTTCTAGAATCCTAGGGGTGTCAGAGGCTTCTCAGTTATTGTTCCATCTTTCTGATATTTTAATCAACTTATATCCCACAGCGTTTTGCATTGTGGCTGGTTACTATTTATCGCATAAAGTGAACGTGTCGAGCGCGATTATCATCATTTATTCGTTGGTCATGTTCTATTTAATTTCAATAGAGAATGACAGCCTTTCTAGTAATTACATGTTGCCGAATAACCCGTTATTAGCACTCTTTAGTGCAACGGTGTCATACGTTTATTGTAAAAGTTTCCGAATTGAGCTGCTTGATCCTCAAGCAATGGACTTCTCTTCTCGTCTTTTTAAAGATGTCTTACATTTTTTCGTATTCGTTTTATTTGCGGTTAGCTTATCTCATGTCACCGCAGCGGTGATGGATGCTTTTACTACAACAGTGGCTGGACTTAACTTTGATCCGCTGACGTTCACAGGAGGATTATTTTATCAATCCATCTTGAGCTTATTAGGAGCGGCGGGCATTAATGGTCACAACATGTTGTTTGCTATCAAGCAGCAAATATACGCTGCGACCGAAGCCAACATGGCTGCTTGGCAAACAGGCGAAGCGTCGCTTAACGTCATTAGCCAAGGTTTTTACGACGCATTTTTATCCATGGGCGGGTCAGGGAATAGCATTAGTTTACTCCTGTGTCTGTTATTGTTCGCTAAAGAGCGCAATCATATTTTACTGGCGTTAGCGGCAGCACCATTGGTGATGTTCAACATCAATGAAGTGCTGCTATTTGGGTTGCCTATCATCTTTAATCCTATTCTGGTCGTCCCATTTGTATTAGTGCCGCTGGTAAGTTTTATCATCACCTACTGCGCAATTGCTTCCGGCTTAATTGCGCCTGTTGAAAATATTGTGAACTGGATGACACCGCCTCTGTTGAGTGGTTATGTTGCAATGGGGCATCAGGTCCAGGGGGCGATACTTCAACTGGTGGTGATTGCGATTGGTGTACTAATTTATCGACCTTTTTATCTAGCCTATGCAGGCAAATATGTGGGGCAGCTTGGTGTAAGTAATACTTACAATGGTTTAGAACAATCCCTATTTAAATCACTACTCAGTAGTGTGAAAGATGCGAACACATCGAGTATCAGCAAGTCATCCGCGCAGAAGCGTTTAACTTCCATTCTTCGTGAAGGCGAGTTGGTGATGTTTTATCAAAAGCAGCATTCAACAAAGGATGCGGAACAGTATTCTTACGAAGCGCTTATTCGATATAAAGATGAAGATGGAAACTTACTTTCACCAACGTTTATTGAAGATTTTCACCGGTTAGATGCCATGCCACTGCTCGATAAATTAGTACTCGAAAAGGTGTTGTCGGATATGAAGGAAATGGGATTATCTGAGCAGCGAAGAGTGGCCATTAATGTTTCTGTTGCTACCATTCAACAAGTGGATTTTGTTCAGCATTTACAAGGCAGGTTGGTCTATTTTGGAATCCCGGCTGAATGGCTTGAAATTGAAATTACTGAAGAAGCCGTATTAGACAATGAAGTTTCTTTAACTAACACCATGAAAGCTCTACAGAGTATGGGAGTTCGTATCACAATGGATGATTTTGGTACGGGCTACGCATCGTTTCCTCATTTGTTCAAGTATCCATTTAACAAGATTAAGCTAGACAGATCGCTGCTATTGGACGCTAACGATCATCGTGGACGGCAACTGTATCGATTGGTTGCTAAGTTAGGACATATTGCAAATTGCGAGGTCGTAGCGGAAGGGGTGGAAACGCAGTCTGACTATGACTTTGTGCGGTCAAGTGGGGTTGATAAAGTTCAAGGGTTTTACTTAGCAAGGCCTGTACCTTTGGATGAGATTATCCATCGACGTGCTTAACTAAGGTGCAATAAAAAGGGAAGCGATGGCTTCCCTATAGTGAGTCTTGTTTTGACTTTGTTAGCTCTTATTTGAACTCAAATTTACCCTGCATGATCGCCCAGTGACCAGGGAACGAGCAGAAGAATGAGTAGTCGCCACCAGCTTTCATTTTTTCAGTGCTGAAAGTAATGCTGGTGCTTTCACCGCCGCCAATCACTTTTGTGTGAGCGTATACACGGTCGTCATTTGGCTTCACGTAATTGTTTTCTGCACCTGCTGCCATGCCGTCCGTACCTACTGCTTGTAGATTAGCGGTATCTGCGATAACGACGTTGTGACCCATTGATTGTGCAGGCATTTTACCTGTGTGGTTTAGCGTCAGTTTTACTTCTTTACAAGTGGCTGGAACGCTCAGTGTTTTAGTAGAAAACTGCATCATATCGTTAGCATCTAGGGACACTTCACACTCGGCACTGGCTTGGGCACCAAAGCTCATTCCTACTAATGCGAAGGTTGCTGCTAATAAACGTAAAGACATATAACACTCTCCATTTTATATTTTGGGCTGACTTGGATTAATCTCATCCAATAGTTCTCATTATCAGCCAATTTTCACTCGAAAAACGTGCTTCAAGCGGTATATTGACGTTTTGTTGCAAAGTTGTACTGGTTAGTTCCACTATTTGATCACTCATAGGCCCTATTTCATGCGATGGCGTGAGGTAAATCAAAAAAGAAAGGAACACGCCCCGTACAGAGATAAGGTCTATCTTATTAAGCTTTGGAGCAGTATCTTGGCATTTATTAGAAGTAGATTAGAGAAGGTGAGAGGAGAGGCTCAAGCATAAAAAAGCTCAGCCAAATTGCTGAGCTTTAACAGTTAGAGCGGCAGTTTACGTTTAGCGATTTTGCTTCAACGCATCTAACGCTTCATGTAATGACGGCACGATGGAATGACCAAATTGTTTTACCTCTTCGCAAGGTTCAACTAAATCCGGAATCTGATAAGTAACCATATTCGCTGCCACGGCTGCGCGAACACCGTTATTGGAATCTTCAAAGGCCAAACATTGGCTTGGTTCTACATCCAGACGATTCGCTGCCAGCAAATAGATTTCTGGATCGGGTTTGCCGTGGTTTACCTCGCAGCCTGTGGTGAGGTTGTCGAAGTACTTACTCAAACCCGCTAATTCCAGTTTGATTTTCGCCACCTCTTTTGCCGTAGAAGTCGCTACTGCGATTGGTAAGCCTTGTGCTTTCAGCCATTCTAGCAGCTCAACAACACCATTTTTCACTGGGATGGCTTGGTGTTTGACGACAGCATTGTAACGAGTACGCCATTCATGATGCAGGCGGTCTAGGTTCTCACCGTAGGCTTTGCGGAAAATTGCTTCAATACCTGCCGCATTGCGACCAATGATCGACAGGTAAACATCTTCATAAAACGGAAGTTTTTGGACTTCACATGCTTCTTGGAAAATACGCATACAGACGCGCTCAGTATCAAGGAGCAAACCATCCATATCAAAAATAGCAGCTTGGTAGTTCATTACATTACAGACTTTTCGATTGTGATGGGGCATTTTGACATAAGCGAGATAGATTTTCTTGTGGAATTCAAACCGTCCGTATCCTTTTTTACTTTATACCTAGCCGTTTGGCTAAGCGGTGTAAATTACCATTATCGAGTTCTAACTGACGTGCTGTTGCAGCCCAGTTTCCTTGATTCTGCTCTAGTGCTTTTAGAATCATGGCTTTTTGGAAGGTGTCAGTGGCTTGCTTTAAACCAGCGTCTGACAGTTCAAATGAAGAGCTAGGTATACCTGGCTCTTCAGTGATGGGCTGATTGTTCGACGCTTTGATATCGAAATCTTGTTCCACCAATTCGATATCCAGCGATTGAGTTCTAGCTTTGGCAAGCACGCCCGCTCGTTTGATGACGTGTTCCAGTTCACGCACGTTGCCCGGCCAAGAGTAATCTTTAAGTGCTTGAACTAGAGTGGGAGAGAGTCGAACACTGTTCAGCCCCAACTTGCTGCGTAGTTGCTCTGCAAAGAAACCAGCCAGTAGCACGACATCGTCTTCACGTTCACGAAGTGGGGGAACATGAAGAGGGAATACACTCAAACGGTGGTACAAATCTGCTCTGAAACGGCCAGCTTTTACTTCTTCATGCAGAACACGGTTCGTTGCCGCCACAATGCGCGTATTGACTCGAATATGGCGGTCATCACCCACACGTTGGATGTCGCCGTATTGGAGAGCTCGAAGTAACTTAGCTTGCAGTTCTAACGACAGTTCGCCAACTTCATCCAAAAACAGTGTGCCACCATCTGCTTGTTCGAACTTACCCTTGCGATTACTGATAGCACCAGTAAAAGCACCTTTGATATGACCAAAAAGCTCACTCTCTGCGACAGACTCAGGTAACGCGGCACAGTTTAAATACACCAAGGTATTATTGGCTCGGTGAGAGCGATGATGAATTGCGTTTGCGACGAGCTCTTTACCAACCCCTGTTTCACCCATTATCAACACTGATAGCTCGGTATCTGCCACCGCATCGATTTGCTCTTGAAGTGCTTTCATCCCAGCCGATTTGCCAATGATTTCGTTGCTCAAGGTGCGTTTCTCAGTGTAAGACTCACGTGGCAAGCTTGCTTGTGTTTCTAACTGCTCCAGTAGTAGAGCAGTGTGCAAGCCCCCCGCGGCTAACGCACTTACAAAGCGTAGTTCTTGATTGAGTAAACCATCGAACTGATTCGGGTCGAAGGCATCAATAGTGATCGCGCCAATCAATTGATCGTCGATCAACAAAGGGAGACCAATACATGAATGAACGTGCAGATTGTCGTCGTGGTTCGGAATTAACCCGTCATAGGGATCGGGTAAGTCGCTATTCGATGGAAACCGTACGATATCGCCAGCGCGTGCAATGGCTTCCAATCTCGGGTGTTGGTTTATAGAAAAACGGCGTCCCAATACTTCCTTTGCTAAGCCATTGATAGCCAGCGGCTTAAAGTGCTGATCTTCATACAAAAGAAGAGCAGAAGCATCACATTTTAATATCTCGCGAATCGTTGTTAATAAGGTATCAAATCGAGCTTGCCGAGTGAGCGCTGAATTTAGGTCTTGCGTGATGTGTAGCCATTGCGCGATTAAAGAAGTCATAGCCAATACCAATTGTGTCAATATGACTATTGTAGTGTCTTAATGACAATTTTCAACTGTGTCTTAATGACAGTTGTTAAGGTTGTGTTTTAATTAAATTATTGAAATATATAGCAATTAAAAGTTGGCATGCCCAGTGCAACACAAGAAGAAATTATTTTTGTTTATCCCGTCATTCAAGGTAGTAATTATGACAATTCACGTAAAAAACAATATCCACTGGGTAGGTCAACGCGATTGGGAAGTTCAAGACTTCCACGGTACAGAATACAAAATGACAAAAGGTACCAGCTACAACAGTTATCTAATTCGTGAAGAGAAAACCGTATTGATTGATACGGTCGATCATCGATTCAGTCAACAATTCATCCAAAATTTAGAAATGGAAATCGACCTTAAGTCTATCGACTTTATCGTAGTAAATCATGCTGAAGAAGATCACTCAGGCGCATTGTCTGCATTGATGGAGAAGATTCCGAACACGCCAATTTACTGTACAGAAGCGGCGATTGATTCGATTGTGGGTCATCACCACCATCCCGAATGGAACTTTAAAACGGTAAAAACGGGCGACAGCATTGATATTGGCAACGGTAAACAATTGGTATTTGTGGAAGCGCCGATGTTGCACTGGCCTGACAGTATGATGACTTACTTAACCGGCGATGCGGTGCTGTTTAGTAATGACGCCTTTGGACAGCATTATTGTGATGAGCGTTTGTTTAATGATGAAGTGGATCAAAATGAGTTGATGGAACAATGTCTGCGTTACTACTCCAACATCTTAACGCCATTCAGCAGCTTGGTAACCGCTAAAATCAAAGAAGTGTTGAGCTTCAACTTACCTGTCGACATGATTGCAACTTCACACGGTATTGTGTGGCGCGATAACCCAGTCCAAATCATCGAACAGTATCTAGAGTGGGCGGATAACTACCAAGAAGATCGTATTACCATCTTCTACGATTCTATGTCGAACAATACCCGAATGATGGCGGACGCGATTGCACAGGGCATCCACGATGTTGACCCGGGTGTCGCAGTTAAAGTCTTCAATGTGTCTAAGCACGATAAGAATGAAATTCTCGCCAATGTGTTCCGCTCAAAAGGCATATTGGTTGGTTCATCTACCATGAATAACGTCATGATGCCGAAGATCGCAGGCATGCTAGAAGAAATTACCGGTCTGCGCTTTAAAGCCAAGAAAGCCGCTGCCTTTGGTAGCTACGGTTGGAATGGTGGTGCGGTAGACCGTATCCACGCACGGTTGACCGATGCGGGTTTTGAAACGGCAGTCAGCCTGAAAACCAAATGGCGACCAGATGGTAAAGCGATGCGTGAGTGTCGTGAACATGGCAAGAGCATCGCGAAACTGTGGGCGAAACATCCACTAACAAGTCCTGTTACGGCTCCGATGATGGCTGCGTCTGCACCGCAAGTTCGATCACAGCCCGTTGTACAAGTAGAAACGCCAGCAGTGGTCGAAAGGGAGCTTATTAATCCAAGCTCAGAAGCACATCCATCAGATTGCCAGTGCATGATTTGCACCGTTTGTAACTGGGTGTATGACCCTGCTCAGGGTGAGCCTAACCAAGGAATTGAACCGGGTACCACGTGGTCAGACGTTCCGGATTACTTCCTTTGCCCGGAGTGTCACTTGGGTAAAGATGTATTTGTTGAGTTCAAGGGGTAAGGAGCTGTGATGCAAGCACCAATTGTAATCATAGGCAGTGGCTTTGCTGCCTATCAACTGGTTAAAACTGTGCGTCGAATGGATGCACAGGTGTCAATTCAAGTATTCACCGCTGATGACGGTGCGGAGTATAACAAGCCCGATTTGAGCCATGTGTTCAGTAGAAAACAGACCGCGAGGGATCTGGTAGTAACAACGGGAGAAGCGTTTGCCCAAGAGCACCATATCGAGTTATTAACCCACACTAAAATTGAGAGTGTGGATACGCAAGCCCAACAAGTGGTAGCCGATGGACAAGTTTATGCGTACTCTAAACTGGTTTTTGCAACGGGCGCGAAAGCTTTTGTTCCTCCAATGCGAGGTGATGCTTCTGGCGATGTCCTAACGCTCAATTCGTTACAAGAGTATCAGCTCGCAGAAGAGAGAGTCAGTCAAGCAAAGCGCGTAATGGTTATCGGTGGTGGTTTGATTGGCGTTGAGATTGCAATGGATATTGCGAGCAGCGGTAAAGCCGTTACGGTGGTTGAATCAAACCAACGCTTGCTTGCCAATCTTATTCCTGAGTTTGTGGCGTTGCCTCTGGAAAGCCAACTTAAGCAGCAAGGCATTCAATTGGCGTTGGGAAATGGGGTTGTTGAGGTGAATCGTACCGCCGATTCGTTGGTAGCTACTTTGAACAGCGGTGAAGTGAGCGAGATTGATGTAGTGATTTCTGCCGCTGGCTTGCGTTCAAACACTCAATTAGCGAATGCTTGTGGACTAGAGGTTGGGAAAGGCATTGCTGTCGACGCTAAGCTGCAGACTTCTGCGAACAATGTATTCGCTCTGGGCGATTGCGCCGAGATACAAGGGCGCATGCTTCCATACCTTCAGCCAATCGTGTTGAGCGCTAATGTTTTAGGTAAGCAGTTGCTTGGGCAGGAAGCGCAATTGAAGTTGCCGCCAATGATGGTAAAAGTCAAAACGCCGAGTTACCCAATTCAGCTTGCCGGGGACTTCAGTGCTGTCGCGAATTGGAATGTGCAGATTTCTCAATCTGGCATCGTGGCAAAAGCTGAAAATGAACAAAGCATATTGACTGGGTTTGTTGTGACGGGCGAGCAAGTGGCTCAGGCTTTTCCGTTACTGCGTGAACTGTCTCAAGTCGCGCAATCGTAACTCGCTTCAAGAGGCACAATTTTATATTCAAAGAGGGGATAACCATATCACATCTTCGTATTCCGAAAGACTGGACGGTTCAACGTTCGACGCCATTTTTCACCAAAGGCAGTGTGCCTCCTGCTCTTCTAACTCATCACAACACAGCCGAAGGCGTGTTTGGGCAGTTATGCGTAATGGAGGGGCAAGTCACCTACTATGGTTTTGCTGATGAATTCACGACAGAGCCTGAAATGGTCGTCGTGATCAACGCAGGTCAGTTCGCGACAAGCCCGCCACAGTATTGGCATCGTATTGAAATGAGCGATGATGCACAGTTCAATATTAACTTTTGGTCGAATAAAGATAAAAGTGGACAAGCGATGTTCCACGCTAAGCAGTAAACCTTTCTAGACAATTTGATTATTGCGTGAATTTATCGGGAAAAGCGCATATTAAGTAAAAGAGCAGAGACGTTTCTCTGCTCTTTTTTGCTTATTGGCAGTAACGACATGCAAACTTAATCAGCGATATTAACTGTAAGCCCGCGCCACACGACCTTCGCAATTCAAACTGTATTGTTTGGCGTAAGCTGGGATGAAAACAGATTGGCCTTTATCTACTACACACGTTTCACCATTTGCGTGTGTAATCACGAGCGGGGAATCTAGCGGCAACAGGATTTCTGCGGTTCTTACATCAAGCGTTCGTTGGTTGGCTTGTTTTACAATCGCGAATTTGAAATCGTCGACGGGAATTGGGTATTCCAACATGTCGTCGTTTTCGATTGGCGCAAGCAGTAGAGTGTCGAATGGCTTTTCTTCGAAGCGTGTGCATGCAACGAGTTCTTTTACGTCCATATACTTCGGCGTTAAACCGGCACGTAGCACGTTGTCTGAGTTCGCCATGATCTCAAGCCCCGTACCTTTCAAGTACGCGTGTGGCGTTTCTGCATTCAAGAACATCGCTTCGCCTGGTTTCAGCGTGATGACGTTGAGTAGCAAGGGCGCAAACAAACCAATGTCACCCGGGTATTGCGTTTCTAACTCCAAGATCAGGTTGAACAGAGGTAAGTCGGTGATGCGAGCTTGTGCCAATAGCACCGTCAACGCCATCTCTTTCTGTTCGCCTTCTAGTGACAGTAGACCGGAGAAGAAGGTCGCTAAGCCCGTTGGCGTTTGGTTTGCGATAAGGTCACCCACCAAGCCTTGCAGCTCAGGAATCGCCAGCTCAGAGAAGAAGCTGATGATTTCACTTGTTGGGCGGAAGCCATTCATCGCTTGGTATTCGGTTAGCGCGTAAACCAATTCTGGTTTGTGGTTTGGATCTTTGTAGTTACGGTTTGCAGCGGTTAGGGGAATGCCTTGTTTTTCTTCCAGTGCAAAGCCTAGCTCTGCTTGTTGTTTGTTTGGGTGAACCTGAATCGACAGCGCTTTCTCAGCGGCAAGTACTTTAAACAGGTATGGAAGTTCACCAAAACGGTTTGCGACTTCTTCACTCAGAAAGGCGTTCATGTCTTGAGCAATCAGTGAAGAGAGTTTGGTCTCTTCACCGTTTACCATCACCACTGAGCAACCGTTTGGATGCGCGCCCATCCATACTTCGGCTTGTGGTTCGCCCGTTGGGTTTTCAATGCCAAACAGTTGGTTAACAGAAGTAGTACTGCCCCAAGCGTAGTTTTGAATCACGTTGTTCATCAGGAAAAACATCGGATGCTTAGCTTGAGTTTGAATCGTTTGTGTATCGGACATCGTTAAATCAGACATAGAGTGTCACCATGAGAGAAAATCATGGCTTGGGCGACATTGCCCAAGCCATAGGAGCCATTTGGGGTAGGGGTGATTAAGCGGCTGCTTGCATCATTTTTGCTTTGCGAACTTTCTTCAGAGTTACACACGTTACTGCGGTAACTACTGCGCCAGCTGCCATACAAATCAGAGCAAGTACTGGGTGGTTCATCGCACCAAGTAGAGCGACAACTGGACCGCCGTGAGCAACACTGTTGGTAATGCCGAATGAGAACGCCATTACTGCTGCTACCATTGAGCCAAGTACGTTTGCAGGAATCACTGACATTGGATCTTGCGCCGCGAATGGAATAGCACCCTCAGAGATACCAACCAGACCCATTGCACCTGCTGCTTTACCTGCTTCGGTTTCTGATTCTTCGAACAGTTCGAACTTACGACCAAACGCCGTTGCCAGTGACATGCCTAGAGGTGCAACAGGGATTGCACACGCCATCGCACCCATAAATTGAGTTTGACCGCTCGCAATCATGCCCACAGAGAATAGGAATGCGACCTTGTTGAATGGACCACCCATATCGAAGCCAGCCATACCACCAAGTACGATACCCAGTAGAACGACGTTACCTGTACTCATGCTAGTTAGTAGCGCAGTCAGACCGTCCATTAGGCTTGCGATTGGCGCGCCGATAACGAAGATGAATAGACCTGCGATGAATAGCGAACCTGTGATTGGTGCGATCATGATTGGCACCAAAGGTTGGATGAATTTGTGGTAGTTAATCGACGTAATCCACTTCACGAAGTAACCCACAAGCAGACCTGCGATGATGGCACCGATAAAGCCTGTACCAGCGTCTGCGCCGTAGAAAGAACCGTTGTTTGCAATCCAACCACCGATCAAGCCAGGAGCTAGAGCTGGGCGGTCAGCAATCGCGTAAGCAATGTAACCGGCAAGGATTGGGATCATCAGCGTAAAGGCAACCACACCGACATTGAGGATTTGGTTCCACATGCTGCCTTCAGGAATCGCCATGCCCGCTTCACTTGGCTGACCACCGACGGCAAGAGCAAGGGCAATCAACAGACCACCCGTTACGACGAATGGGATCATGTGTGATACGCCGTTCATCAAGTAGCGATATAAGTCAGAACGAGCTTGAGAAGCTTTGTCGGCAACCGATGCTTGCGTATTGCCATTGGACTCAGCTTGGTACGTCGGTGCGTTTAACGCTTCATTAATCAGTCCTTGAGCATCGCGGATTGGGGCTTTTACGTTGGTTTTAACCACGCGTTTGCCCGCGAAGCGGTTCATGTCGACTTGTTTGTCACATGCCACGATGATTGCATCTGCACGCTCGATTTCTTCTGCGGTTGGGCTGTTTTTCACACCGATTGAACCGTTCGTTTCAACCTTGATTTCGTAACCCATCGCCGCTGCACCTTTCTCTAACGCTTCTGCTGCTAGGTAAGTGTGCGCAACGCCCGCAGGACAACCAGTCACACCAATGATGAAGCCTTGGTTTGCTGGTGCGTCTGTCACTGGTTGCGGTTCTTCTTTAGCAAGAAGGAGTGCCAGTGCGTCGTGGCTGTTTGTTGCGCCTAAGAACGCATCGATGAAACCATCTTCAATCAGTTTTGAAGACAGTTCTGCAAGTACTTCGATATGGTGGTTATCGCCACCGTCTGGAGAAGCTATCATGAAGAACAGTTTTGAAGGCAAGCCGTCTTCCGCGCCGTATTCGATACCTGATTTGCTTACGCCGATCACAACCGCTGGTTCAATCACAGCTGTGCTTTTCGCGTGTGGAATTGCCACGCCATCTTCAAATCCAGTATTTCCTAATTCTTCACGTGCTTTTATATCTGCAAGAAATTGTGTTTGGTCAGAAATACGACCTTGGGCATGAAGAACGGCAACCAGTTCTTTAAATACGTCTTCTTTTGAAGACGCTTTAAGATCAAGATTAATTAAGTCTTCATTTATTAGTTTGGTGATCATTGTCGAACCCCTATAAATATAATTTTTATTTCAGGGATATTTTTAAATTAGTGAGAAAAAGACTGTAGTGAAGAAAAAATGCATTTACTGGAGGATTGTAACCGACTCACTATAGTGTGATTTAGATCGTTCACTGGACAAATCTAGCTGCATATCTGTGACATGATGGATAAGAAGCTAAACGATAAGTGAAATGTGGCCTCGCTCCCACTTGAAAAGGGATTGAGTGTTGTTGATAGAGTTTTTGTTACTGGAGATTTGATGCGTTAACTGGATTTTTGTAACATTAAAATGGAAGCGTGATTTTGCTCAATAGCACAAAAGTCCAGTCCGGTGTATATCTATAGTAAATAGCATCATTGATGCATATATAGAGTGTGAGACAATGATTTTTCATGATTTAATTTCAGCTGTATTAAATGAAAGAGAGCCATTTCATGATATTTGGTTTGCAGGAGATTTTCATACGCCGCCTGAATTTAGCTATCAAGTTAATTTCCCTCGCCTAGAGTTAGTTCTGGATGGGGAATATATTAATGAAATGGAAAGTCATGATCGAAAAGTAACGCACATCGTTGCTAAAAAAGGCGACGCGATATTTATTCCACCTAACTGTTGGAATAAACCAGACTGGGATACCGATTGCTCAGTGTTAAGTATTTTGTTTGGGCGTCGACAACTTGGGTTGAGTTTGGTGAGCAAACGCAAAGGTGAGGCAAACTTTTACGATATTCAAAAGCATAGCATCCAAACGCGCTCAGGATTTGCGATAGATAACATCTTAGAAGCGTTGAGCTCACTGGCTCGTGAGAATACTAAAAAACCAATGGATGAGCTTTTACTGCAAGCATTGCTGCAATACGCGAAGACGATGTTGGATGCGCCAGTCGAGCAGCAGTCACATAGCCGTGTGCAAGATCTCTATCAAGGGATCTGCATCTACATTCAAGAGAACTTCCATCGCCCAATCACGCGTGACAGCATTGCGTCGAGATTCAGTATTTCCTCGAACCATTTGTCGCGCTTGTTCCGTCAGCAGGGGCACATGACCTTGGCAGACTACATTACTTGGGTACGTGTGGATCGCGCGAAGTTTATGCTCAAGAAATACAACTTCAAACTCAATGACGTGTCAGTGCGCTGTGGATTTAAAGACGTGAACTATTTCTGCCGAGTATTTAAGAACCGTACAGGTAGAACGCCGACGGAATATCGCGGTTCGATTTAAGCCTTCAGTCAGAGAGCGTAAATCATAGAGAAGTTTAGGCGAGCAGCCTCGACATGGCGTACATCAGCAGCGCTTGTAAGTCGACGCTGCTTTTTGTTAGTAGTAGGCGTTCCGCCATTTGATCGGTAAGCAGATTTCGTGTGAGGTTAGTAGCCGCAATGATCTGATCTCGGGTCGGCCTTTCTGGCATCACCAGTGCTATAGCCAGATGAACATCACCCATCTTTGAAGCCCAATCCATCGACTTTTCATTTGCAATAACGGCAATGGAAATGTGGTCAACACCTGAAAACATCACATGTGGGAGAGCGATCCCCGGAGTCACGCAAGTTGATGAACGTTCTTCGCGTTTAATAAAAGCAAGAATCAGTTCGTCGGGATGAATGGGGTGGATCAGCTGAGCCAATCCTTTAAGGCATTCAAACTTGGTGAGCTCGGTATGCGCTTTGGCGTAGTGCCATTTGATTTCACAAGGTGGGCAAATTTGTGGTAAACGCTCGGCCAGTTGGCTAGAAAACTCATAGTTGATATGAGATCCCACCACAGTAAAGTGCTCAGCAATCATGTCTTTGATGACGAAGCAGGCCAGCTCTGCGTCAATGCCAATCGCTGTGATTTGACACAAATCACCTTGTTGTAGACCTGCTTGCAAAATCGCCACGGACTTGGTGAGTTCCGCAACACGATTTTGCGTTACATTAATGATATGTAAGGTACTTTTGAACTTCTTTGCCACTCGATTGAGTGGCTGAGCAAGGTGCGCACTGGCATTTGCATTATCGACGAAAAAGGTGATTTGGTATTCGTTCATCTGCAAATTTAGTCGCGGCAGTGGACGAGGAATACTTTGTCGACGTTCAGCAAAACCTCTTCAATGGGGATTTGAATTTTGCGCGTCCCTTCGAATCGGCCTGGTTGTTCTATCTCAATATCCGACACGATCAAAACCCGATCCGCTTGAGCGATATCGTGAGGAGTGAGCTGATTTTCTATCCCCATCGCACCTTGCGTTTCTACTTTAATTTGCACGTTATGTTTTGGCGCAGCTTTCATTAGTGCATCTGCTGCCATATAAGTATGAGCGATGCCTGTAGGGCATGCTGTCACCGCTACGATTTTCATGTTCTATCCATTTTATTTTTTGTGGATATTAGCACAGCCACCGCAGATTGAATTGATTTGAGCTGGATTAACGCAAGAGCTCTATCACAGTTTGAATCTCATGTTACATTAATCCAGTTAATGCACTTTTAGTCCTATATATCAAAGGGGAGGCACTGGTTAATCTATGCCCAAATAAAATGAGTAGGAACGCATACGAGCCAGGGGGATCCTGTATCTCAAACTCACTTGGGTATATATTCGAGCGTGAATATTGGAAGGTAAAACAATGGACATCACAAACCTAATTGAGCTGGAAACGATATGTTTAGATCTAAAAGCTCAAACCAAAGATGAAGCGCTCAAAGAGCTGGTCGAGATGCTAGAGGCCGCCGGCAAGCTCAATAGTCAAAGCCAGTTCTTGGCAGATATCTGGAAACGAGAAGAGATCGGTAACACAGGATTTGATGATGGTATTGCGATCCCTCATGCCAAAAGTGATGCTGTAGCGAAACCGGCTGTCGCGGTCGGGATCAGCCGTAATGGGATTGATTATGGCGCCGAAGATGGCGAGCTGTCCGATGTGTTGTTCATGCTGGCGTCCCCAGATGGTGATGATCATCATCACATTGAAGTATTGGCACAAATTTCCACCAAAATTATCGAAGACGGCTTTGTTGAAAAGCTCAAACAGGCTCAATCGCGAGAAGAAGCGCTTGAGATGTTGACTGATATTCAAACCCAATCCAATGAATTTCTCCCAACTTCTTTAGAATTTGCATCAGAACCCCTGAGCCCTTGGGCGCAAAAACTTGGTCGCATTAAAGAGCACCTTCTGTTTGGCACATCCCACATGATCCCGTTTATCGTTGCGGGCGGTGTGTTGTTGTCATTGTCGGTGATGATCTCTGGTCACGGTGGTGTACCACAAGAGGGCATTCTGGCCGATATTGCCCAAATGGGGATTGCTGGCCTGACATTGTTTACTGCCGTGCTTGGCGGTTACATTGCTTATTCCATTGCCGACAAGCCGGGCCTTGCGCCGGGTATGATTGGATCTTGGATTGCGGTCAGTCATTACAATACGGGTTTTTTAGGTGCAATTGTGGTCGGCTTTTTTGCTGGCTTTGTCGTTTGGCTATTAAAGAAAATTCGGCTACCAGACAGCATGAGTTCGCTTGGCTCGATCTTTATTTATCCGCTAGTCGGTACGTTTGTTACTTGCGGCGCGGTGATGTGGGTGATAGGTGCTCCGATTGCCAGCGCAATGACCACCATGAACGAAGTGCTGACGGGCATGGCGGGCTCAGGCAAAGTAATGCTCGGAACTGTGCTTGGGGCAATGACCGCGTTTGATATGGGCGGCCCAATTAACAAAGTGGCGACGTTGTTTGCTCAAACCCAAGTGAACACGCAACCATGGTTGATGGGCGGGGTCGGTATTGCGATTTGTACGCCGCCATTGGGTATGGCACTAGCCACGTTTTTGGCGCCGAGTAAATTCAAGCGAGATGAACGCGAAGCGGGGAAAGCCGCAGGTATTATGGGGATGATCGGCATCAGCGAAGGTGCGATTCCTTTTGCCGCTGGCGACCCTGCACGAGTGTTACCCGCTATTGTGGCGGGTGGCATTGTCGGTAACGTGATTGGCTTTATGTTCCACGTAATGAACCATGCACCGTGGGGCGGTTGGATTGTTCTCCCTGTTGTGGATGGAAAAATTGGTTACATCATCGGCACGATTGCTGGTTCTGTTACCACCGCGTTGATCGTGATTGCACTAAAGAAAACCATCACCGAAGATGAGAGTTACACTGGTCATTCTCAAGTATATGGCTCCGTTCAAGGCGAAGGTGAGGCGGATGTTTTGGCGGTCACATCTTGTCCATCAGGTGTGGCACATACGTTCTTAGCGGCGAAGTCATTGGAAAAAGCAGCGTGTGCACTCGGCATTAAGATTAAAGTCGAAACCCAAGGCGCGAATGGCGTCATCAACCGAATTACCGAGAAAGACATCGAGAAAGCCAAGTTTGTGATTTTTGCTCACGATGTGGCGATTAAAGAACCGGAACGCTTTCGAAAAATCCAAGTCTTGGATGTCAGTACCAAGGATGCCATGTTGAACGCCACGGCTTTGTTGCAAGCTCGTAGAGTGTCTTAACATTTAACTTCTGAGAAATGTCTCCTCGATGACCCTGATGAATGCTTTTGGTATTTACTCCAACATCGCGGTTCGCTTTTATTTGTGCCGCGAGTGAAGGATAAATTACGAGTAATGTTTTCAATTCTTTAGTAGCATGTTACAAAACATTTCAGTCAGGTGAACTAAGGGAAGCGTGCAATGGAAAAACAACGAGTAGCATTTATTGGTTTGGGTGTTATGGGTTACCCAATGGCGGGCTATTTGAGCAAAGCGGGATATGAAACCAAAGTATACAACCGCACCAAAGCCAAAGCTGATAAATGGGCTGCAGAATACAACGGCATTGCGTGTGAGACACCGCGAGATGCGGCAGAGGGTTGCGATATCGTATTTACTTGTGTCGGTAATGACGATGACGTGCGTAGCGTTGTATACGGTGAAGAAGGCATTCTAGTCGGTCTAAAAGCAGGCGCAGTACTGGTTGATCACACCACGACTTCCGCTGATTTAGCTGTTGAATTGGCCGATGCTTGTACCAAATATGGCAATCACTTCATTGATGCTCCGGTATCTGGTGGTCAAGCAGGCGCAGAAAACGGTGTACTAACCATCATGTGTGGTGGCGAGCAGGACATTTTTGATCGTGTGTCTCCAGCGATGGACGTATATGCAAAGCAAATGACGCTTCTGGGTGAAAATGGCCAAGGTCAACGTTGTAAGATGGTAAACCAAATCTGTATTGGTGGCGTGCTTCAAGGCTTGAGCGAAGCGTTGTTACTCGCGCAGAAATCCGGTTTGGATATTGAACAAGTAGTTGAAACACTCAAGCACGGTGCTGCAGGGTCATGGCAAATGGAAAACCGCGCCAAGACGATGGCGGAAGATAAGTTTGATTTTGGATTCGCGATTGATTGGATGCGCAAAGACTTAGGCTTCTGTCTGCAAGAAGCAGAGCGAGTGGGTCTAGAGCTTCCACTGACTAAGAAAGTGGATGAGCAATACGCTGACCTTCAACGCGATGGTTTAGGCCGCATGGATACGTCTGTTCTGATTAAAGCCGTTGCTAAGAATCAGTAGTAGATAAACAGTTCTTTGGTATCAAAGAGCTTGAAGAAATTTAAGTTGATCATGATCGCTCCCCTTGAACATTAGTGTGTGATTAACGAACTTGAATTAGGAGGTGCTTTGTGGGGCACCTCCTTTTTTATGTCTTCTTATCACAGCATTTGCTGGTGCAGTGTCCGTTTACTTGTTTAAGCCTAGCGCAATCTCAAGGCCTTTGCCGTAAGCTTCGTCCGCTTGGTAGGCGTGGTTAACGTGACGTTCTTTGATGAAGTCTGGCACACCATCCATTGCACGAGCGGTGTTGTCGAATAGAGTTTGACGCTGTTCTTCGCTCATAAGACGGAATAGGTCACCCGCTTGGCTGAAGTAGTCTTCGTCTACACGGTGATCGTAATGATCAGCATTGCCGTTGATGCGTAGAGGTGGCTCAGAGTAATCTGGTTGCTCTGCCCATTCTTGTTTGTAGTTTGGCTCGTAACCTAGTGTGGAACCAAAGTTGCCATCAACGCGCATTGCGCCATCGCGGTGGTAGCTGTGTACCGGACAACGAGGCGTGTTAACTGGAATTTGGTGATGGTTTACACCTAGGCGGTAACGCTGCGCGTCTCCGTATGCAAACAGACGGCCTTGCAGCATTTTGTCTGGTGAGAAGCCAATTCCAGGAACGATAGCTGCCGGGTTAAACGCGGATTGCTCAACTTCCGCATAGAAATTTTCTGGGTTACGGTTCAGTTCAAACTCGCCTACTGGGATCAATGGATAATCTTTTTGTGACCATACTTTTGTTAGATCGAACGGGTTAAAGTTCACTTCATCCGCTTCTAGCTCAGGCATGATCTGTACGTACATCTTCCATTTAGGGAAGTCTTGACGCTCAATCGCTTCGTAAAGGTCACGGTGATGGCTTTCGCGGTCTTTACCTACGATCGCTTCTGCTTCTTGGTCAGTCAGGTTTTTGATGCCTTGCTGAGTTTTAAAGTGGAATTTCACCCAGTAACGTTCGTTTTCTGCGTTGATAAAGCTGAATGTGTGGCTACCGAAGCCGTGCATATGACGGTAAGACGCTGGAATACCACGATCACTCATAACGATCGTAACTTGGTGGAATGCTTCTGGTAGTGATGTCCAAAAATCCCAGTTGTTTGTCGAGCTGCGCATGTTGGTGCGTGGATCGCGTTTCACCGCGTGGTTTAGATCTGGAAATTTTAGTGGATCACGGAGGAAGAACACTGGCGTGTTGTTACCAACCAAGTCCCAGTTGCCTTCTTCGGTGTAAAACTTTAGCGCAAAACCACGGATGTCGCGCTCTGCATCGGCGGCACCGCGCTCCCCCGCAACGGTGGTAAAGCGAGCAAATAGTTCGGTCTTTTTACCAATCTCCGAGAAGATCTTCGCGCGCGTGTATTTGGTGATATCATGAGTCACAGTAAAGGTGCCGTAAGCGCCTGAGCCTTTGGCGTGCATACGACGCTCAGGAATCACTTCACGATCAAAGTGTGCCAGTTTTTCAAGGAACCAAACGTCTTGCAGTAGTTGGGGACCACGAGGACCTGCAGTCATCACATTTTGATTATGGGCGACAGGACAGCCTGCGGCGGTGGTTAATTTCTTATTTGTCATTTTTCTTCCCCTCCAGGGATCAATACCTTAGCAACTGAAGAGAAGATTATTACGGAAAAGCTGGAAGCAAAAACTGATACTGCTTATCAATTCAATAGGTGGGAACGATGATGAAAAGTAACTTAGAATCAAATTCTTAGCTGATTTTTATGATTGGTTTATTAACGTATTGGCGAAAAGGGTAAAAAGAGCACGCTGGCATTTGCATGAATTGCGCTTTGTTGACAAGGCTAACGTCGGAAATCGCCCCTTTGATATCGCTTTATTGAACATCAAAGGGGCGGAATGATTAGGAGTACTTCACTTCAATTTGCTCAGCTTTTTCAAACGCTGGATGCGTTGCGAGTTGTTTTCCATAACGCTCAATATTCGGGAAGTGACCAGCCAAACCGAACTTATGCACGAGCTCGACAATAAATGACATCATGATGTCTGCGCCAGTTAAACGTTCTTCTACTAGGTAAGTTTTGCCTTCTAGCGATTGCTCGAAATAACCCAGAACGTTCATCGCTTCTTTGTCAGCATAGCCTGATAGAAATTGAGTTTCGTTTGGCTCTTTGCTAATAAAGATTTTTAACAACATTGGTAAGATTGCTGAACTTTCAGCAAAGTGCATCCATTGCAGGTACTCAGTGTGCGCCTTCGTCCCACGCTCAGGAGCCAACGCACCATCACTGTACTTCTCAATCAAATATTCGGTCATCGCGCCAGATTCAATGATGAACTCGCCATCATCTTCAAGCAGGGGCGATTTACCGAGCGGATGAACGCTCTTTAGCTCAGGCGGTGCCATGAAGGTCACTTTGTCACGAACATAAGGCATGATTTCGTAATCCACATTTAGCTCTTCAAGTAACCAAATGATGCGCTTTGAGCGAGACTGATTGAGATGGTGAAGTTTAATCATTTATTTATCCCTTCCTTATAATGGGTCGTTAATCTGTACTACAAGCTTGCCGAAGTTCTTACCTTCCAACAGACCGATAAATGCTTCTGGTGCATTCTCCAGTCCTTGTACTAGATGTTCACGGTATTGGATCTTTTCTTCTGCCAACCATTGATTAATATCTTGCGCAAATTCACCGTAACGATGTCCGTAGTCATCAAAAATGATGAAGCCTTGCACCTTGATTCGTTTAGTCAGCAGCTTACCCATTAATAATGGAAGATGGTCGGTACCTTCAGGCAGTTCTGTTGCGTTGTACTGAGAAATCAAACCACAAAGTGGGATACGTGCGCTGGTATTCAGAAGTGGCATTACAGCTTCGAATACTTTGCCACCTACGTTTTCGAAGTAAACATCGATACCTTGATCACAGGCGTTTTTCAACTGTTCTGCAAAGTCGTCAGCTTTGTGATCGATACATTCATCGAAGCCAAGGACTTCTTTGGCGTAACGGCACTTTTCTTCTCCGCCTGCAATACCAACAACTCGGCAACCTTTGATTTTGCCAATTTGACCAACGGTCGCGCCCACAGGGCCTGTCGCGGCTGCTACCACAATGGTTTCACCTGGTTTTGGTTGACCGATATCGAGCAAGCCCATATACGCGGTAAAACCTGGCATGCCAGCAACACCTAGAGCGTATGATGGGTTTTGTGGTTCTTTGCCTAGTTTAATTACCATCTCACCAGTTGAGAGCGCGTAGTCTTGCCAGCCAACAGTGTATGCAAGAACCCATTCACCCGCTTCATAATCTGGGTGGTTCGATGCTTCTACCTGACAAACTGTGCCAGCGATCATTACGTCATCAACCGCAACAGGATCGGCGTATGACTCGGCATCGCTCATGCGACCGCGCATGTATGGGTCGAGAGATAAATAAACGGTTCTCAGTAGCATCTCACCATCTTGAGGAGTCGGTTTCGCCACTTCTTCTAGACGAAAGTTTTCTTTTGTTGGTGCACCATGGGGACGTGACGCGAGTACGATTCTGCGATTTGTTGCGTTAGTCATATTTATCTCACTTATTGATTAGACCGGTCGTCTAGTTTTGATTTCAAAATATCCCGCTCATAGAGCGGGAAGGTGTATTGTGCAATCACAGGAGTTATTACCAACTGTGAAACACATGTAGGGTGTTCATCTTACTTTTACGCTACCTACTATGGGCAAGTTCGCGTGTTTTGCAGTAGATGTTGAGTATAGGTCAGACTTTGCGTTAATGCTGCCTGATCTTGATACAGTTTGTTCAGCAAGCTTGCGCCGTTCCAAAGGTAGTATATCTGCCTTGCCAATAAAGCACTGTCACCATTTGGGATAGAGCCATCTTGAATGCCTACGTCAATGCAATCCGCCATTGCTTGAATGGTTTTGTCTGCACCTTGGCGTAACGCTAGACGCATGGACTCTGAGAGATCGGAGACTTCCGCACTTAACTTGACCAACAAACATTTGTTCGCATTACATACGTCGTCTTCTACTTTGACCATTTCTTCAAAGTAGCTCATTAGGCGTTGGTAGCCATTCAGATCGGTATTGGTAAAGCGTGCGTTTAAACGCTCAAAATACTTAGTAAAGTAGTCTTGAATCATCGCTTCACCAAATTGTTCTTTGGATTTGAAGTAATGATAAAACGAGCCTTTCGGCACCGCGGCCTTTTTTAAAAGCTCTGAAAGGCCAACACTCGTAAACCCTCGGTTTACGATTAACTCGTATCCGACGTCGAGAATATGTTGGCGTGTGTCGTTCGTCTTTGCGTTCATGAAGCGTACTATAGAATGAATTAGACCAGTCGTCTAGTTTTTGTTGTGGGTTATTTGATTAGCTCGTACTCAATCACAAATAGCGTGTCGGTGTTTGGGTAGATTTCTCGAATTAACTGCTTGAGTTTTGGCAGTTCGATGGCTTCTTGTTCAGCATGAAACTCATTGATATCTTCAAAGTTGAGTGGTTCTACAGAGCGTATTTTGATGTTGCAGACTTTACGATCCGTCTCTAGCGTAAAAACTTCGACCTCTGTATTTGGAACGTAGTGACTTTCTGATTCATCTCGAATCGTAATCGTTTTTTTGCCTGATGTGATCAACGGGGTTAAGAATTCAAAAAAGGTAATCTTGGTTGGGTGGGATGACATGATGTACTCGTTAGTCTGATTGTTTGGCGTAATTATATACCCAAATAACCTTGAGGTGCTTATTTCAAGAGAACGAGCGAGTGCGCAGGACGCGAATCAACTTGGCACTAAAGTAACCCAAGATAATGCCTATCCAGTTGGTACTGAGATCATCGAAACTAAATGAGCGACTTGGAATAAAAAGTTGGCTTATTTCTTCCATTGAAACGATAGCCAACAGCAGTAGCAAAAGGCGGATGCCAAAGACGTCGGCTTTACTTGAGCTTACCAAAGAGGGGAAGGTGAAGACCGATAAAAAGCCGATCAATAAACTGAAGGTAAAGTGAAGCGTACTCGATCCACCTAAGTAGGTTTCCATTTGCAGGTAAGTGGCATGGTGTAAGTCAGAGCTTTTCCATAAAGAGAGTGAAGCCGTAAGCACCAGAACGAAAACAAAACTCATCCGTGTCAGTATTGAAACCATAATTAACCTATTGGAAAGAAGCCTAAGTAACGTTTTACAAAGTACAACGCTGCTAGATTCTGAATTGCCATGCCAATTGCCATCGCCCATGCTGCACCAATAACACCGAACGTTTGGCAAAGCGCAATGAGCAAGCAGATAGAGATTGTGCCGGAGGAAATTGTAATGTATTTCATGGTTCTTTCGTGACCGCTCATGAGTAATAAAAACCCTACAGAGCCAGTCGCAACATTGACTAACTGCCCTAAAGACAGGACGACTAACAGTGGCGCAGCAGCAAGAAACTCTTCACCAAAAAACCGCATCACAAACTCTGGGAATAGAGTGCAAATAATCACGGGCACAATGGCCAAACCAACGTTGGCTCGGCAAGCTAAACGGCTCAGGCTTTGCAGTTTGATCATTTGGCGTTCTTTGTAGAGAGAGGCAAACATAGGGGCGACCACAAAGTTAATGGTAATCAGCACAAAGCCAATCAGTAGTGATGTACGTTGAGCTGCAGCTAATAGACCGAGTTCCGCTGTTGAGATAAAAAAGCCCGCAATGACAAGGCTTCCCCATTGAAGAACGTTCGTGAAGATACTGCCAATCCAGACTTGCTTGGCAGAAGCGATCATTTTTTTGTTTGGTACGAAAGCCGATGTCTGATACTGACCTGAACCTAGCCAATTAACACTGGATATTACCGCGACGCTCATACTCGCCAGAAGCAGTGCGGTCATCAGATTGTTGATATTTTGCTGACCGATATAGTCCAAGCCAAAGACAAAAAAGACCATCAACATACTCACGCCAAGCTGTAAAGCAAACAGTGATGACACGATCTTTCTACATGCTTGAAGCACACGACTGTTGGTCTGTGCAAGCACCAAAAACGGTATGCAGAACAAGCCTAAAGTAATCGCATGCATTGGCGATTGGGTCTGGTTTAGCTGTTCAGGAAACAGATTAAATCCTACCAACAAAACGGCAATGGCTAGCAAGCAAAACGCCATACTTCGATAAAGTGCCGTTTTATAGTTGTGGCTTTGTTGAAGTGTCTCTTTGTTGTTAAAGGCGATCGCATTGTAGCGAACTAATGAGACATCAAAACCTAGCTGAGAAACGATCGCGAGTAGTGAGACTAGGTTGAATAAAAAGAAAAATTGACCGGAAGTCGAAGCGTCACTGGCCTTCGATACAATCAGTGTCAGTAAAAAAGCAAATAGCGCACTCAACACACGCGTGATTGCGGTTTTCAATCCAGTAGATAGCAAGCTTTTTTTACCGCTGGGCATCAACAGTAATTTTTGTTGAATAGTGTGAAACATAGAGGTATTTAACCGTAAATATTATTGAGTGCGAGGCGCTGTTTTTCTTCACTGAAGGCGTCGTTTAACGCTGTTGTATATTGGCAAAAATCAATTTCATCATAATGATTGACACAGTGCGCGATCTGCTTGGCCATTTCTTCAGGTGTTAGCGCTAAAAATGGGTAGTTTAGATCTTGGGTCGCGCCGATAGTTCGAATCACCATAGGAAGATGTAATTTGGCTGCTTCTAGAATAGTTAACGGCATCCCTTCCCATGCTGCAGTATGTAAGTAAAGGTCTGAACCCTTGAGCTTTTTAACCACTTCATCACGAGGCAACATGCCAGTCACATCCACATTTTCTGTACGCAATTTTTGTTCGAGTGTGTGGTCACCGCCACCTATCCAAGTGATATCTAATGGGCGGTTAAGCGCATATCGATTAAGGTGTTGCAATGTGTCGATGAGAAATTGCGGATCCTTTTGGGGCGCGACACGACCAAGCACAACAAGTCGCAGCGCTTCTTGTCTGTTTCGCAATAAACGCTCTTCACTTTGATAGGACACGTAGTTGTTGAGCAGTTCAGCACGTTTCGCGCCAATACTAATCGCCAAGTCACATTCTCGTTGGCTACAGCCTGCCACCACATCAATTTTGCTTAGTTTTACTTTCTCTAGCGCTTTATAGAGCTGGCGCGCGAATTCGGAGATATCTTCACGTTCGAAAGCATAACAGTGCGGCGTATAAACCAAGCGTGCCTTGCCAAGTTTTAGAAATCGCCCGAGAAATCCCGCTTTACTCGAGTGCAAATGCACAACGTCAGGCGCAAGTGATGCAATCATGTGGTTTGCATCGCGAACAAATTGAAGTAAGCCGCCTTCCACCCATTTGGTCTGTGTGAAAATATGATGGTTGTTTTCATTGGTTAAGTCGTTTTCTCGAGCTCTGGCTAGCAAAAAATGTTGATAGGGCTCATCTCGAGAGGAGTGAGCATAACTATAGAGGGCGGTTTGAACGCCACCTCCGAAGGCTTCTGTAATATGGAGCACTTTTTTCATGATGATTTTGTTCCTGATGTCTGCATCCATTTATGCTTGAAAGCATCACGTTCTTGTTCTGAATAAACGTGGCGATATAAGGGAAGATCGTACATATAGAACAGCTTTGAAAAGTCGTAGTGATGCTTAAAGTGCTGGTGGATATTGGAGTACCACTTGTTTTTCGCTTCATTGCTGTTTTTCAGCACGAAGTCTTGCAGCCCGAGAAACTCACCAATTTCTTTATCGAGAGAGCTTAGCTTTTCGCATTTGATTAGCATGACGTTGGCTTGCTCGTTCTTGAATGTGAAGAAAGGTTGAGTGTTGTCCAGTTCTTGGCGCATCACATCGATATTGAAATTACGCTTTAACTCGTTGTCGAACCAGTTCGCAAAATAGTTGAGATTGATATAGTTATCGAAACAATGTTCGAGGTGCTGATACGTGACTGCCATATCTCGGTGAATTGCATCATTCTTTTTGCCTTCGATAAATTGCAAATGGAGGTCTTGAAAGAAACGAGAAAAGACAGTTGCGATTGGATCACGGACCAGTGTGACGATTTTGATCTGTTCGCGTTTTTGTAAGATACGTTTTCGTTGCTTGAGCACTAAGCGGTAGAGCGCACGGTTTTTGAAATCGAAAAATTTACTCACGTCTTTTTTATTGTGATACATGTGAAATTCTTCGTGATCATCAAAGGTGTGGATGTGATAGCTTGGGATATTTCTTTCTCCCAGCGTGTGCTCAATTGACGATGAGCCAACTTTGCCCATTTGGTAAACTAAAACAAAATTGTCAGCTTGGAGTTCTCGGTTCTTTTCAAATTGTCGAGAGATTGAATACTTCATCTATCCTATCCTTGATTATTCAAATTCGTGGTGATGGTTTACCGGAAAAGTATGAGCAATGGTGTTGACCTTTGACTCGCGGCTCATGCTTATCATGACGGGTAATAAGAGTATTAAAATGATGGTGGTATTTACCGCAACGAAGAACACCATGATGAGGGCGTATATCGCGAGTAAGAGGCTTTTTCTGTTGTCATTGAGACTACGGAAGCAAAAGCGAATAAAAAGAAAATAACCACCAAATAATAGGGCGATACCGAGCAACCCGTATTCAATTGCGGTATCTAACACAAAGTTGTGGGTGTAGATCGCCAGCTCATCATAGTTAAAGTAACTGATCATAAAGTTGGGTAACATTTTCGCGCCGACACCTAACACCGGGTGTTGAAGTAAAATATCTAGCCCATTGGCAAGTAATAGCTTTCTATGAAGATTCGATACCCAGCGTGCTTCACTTTGGTTGGCAAATAAGACGTCTTCTTGGGTTATTTCCAATGTGTCCGCTAGCGTTTCAAATCCAACGTAGAGTGTGGTTGTGATTGCAGTAAACACAATGAAGCTTAAGGCTAATAAAATCGTCCACGTGTACGTTTCATTAAGCGATTTTCTCATCAGGTTTTTTACGAGCAGCTGGTCAAAGAAGAAAAGCAGACAAAAACCAAGTAGTGCTTTTCTTTCTTGCGACAACACCAGTAATATCAAAGCGACGAGCATCAAAAGGTGGAAAGCGCGAATTTTATCCCGATAAAGGTATAGTAGTGAGCAAAGTACACCGAACCCGTATTTACTCACTCCGAGTAACTTAAACCCGCTTTGATATCCCTGAGCAAAGTGCCATAAGGCAACGAGCGTGCAGATCAAAAACAGCAGGTAAGTGAAATAAACCATAACCCTTTCATCATCAAACACGCCATAGGCGTACATTAGGCTAAGCAAGCAGAGAATCGCCAGCCATTGCACGGTTTCTATAACTAGCGGCATTAAGGGGACGCGATTTAGCAGGCCATTTAAGAACACATACCCAGTGAACAGTACAAGGAACCCCATGCAGGGATGCATGAGTTTTTCAGCTTTTCCTTCCAATACCACTAATGCAGTAAAACCAATGGACAAAAGACTTAGGATGTCTGAAGGTGCTAGTGCAACTCCTCCAGCACGAAACTTCATGGGAATAAAGAATAATGCCAGTAGGCATGCCGCAAACCATGAGGCTCGGTGGCTCGATGGCGCGGAACTATTTGTTGGCGCAAAGCTGCTGGTAGATTCCATAGTAACCTTCACGAAATTTATCGATGGTGTAGAGAGAGGCCCTATTGACTGAGTATTGACTTGCAGCGTCATACCGCTCAACACTTTCACACAGCTGGAGCACTTTCTGGCTCAGCTCATTTGAGTTACCAACCTGAAATAAATATTCGGCACGTCCGGTGATGTCATCCAAGCCGGGTACGTCCGATGATAATACGGGTAAGCCTGCTGCCATGGCCTCAACCGCCGCCAAGCCAAAGCCTTCGACATGCGATGATTGCACGTAAATGTCCATGTCGTTCAAAAACGCTGGAACATCAGAAACTACCCCATGAAAGTGAACACGTTGCGTGACGTTTAGCTTTGTTGCCAACGCTTGCAGTGACGATTTTTTTTCGCCATCTCCAGCAAGATGGAGCTCGTATCGTCTCGGTAAATGGACAAGTGCTTGGATAAGCGTTTCATGATCTTTATGTTGATGAAGTCGGCCCACCATTCCAATCTTGATAACTGGTTTGTCGATTAGGTGGCTGGCGTATCTTGGCGTCATAGAAAACCTTTTTAAATCAACGCCATTGTGCACCACGTGATATTTATGTTGGTAGCGAGGCATGAACTTCACCAGTTCATCTTGTACTTTTTCACTAATACTGACCGTCAAGTCGTGGCCCCAATATAAGACGTACTCCATGAACTTAAACAGCGGATAGTCACGTCGACGGTTGTAAGAACAGTGCTCAGTCTGGATTCGTTTTTTACCTACTGCCAATAGCGCTAGGTAAATGGAAGGGTAGAGGTGCCCGTGAACGACATGCGGCCAACGCAGCAAAGAGAATTTCTCACTCAATGACAAAGTGCGCCAGTTAAAACACTCTATCCCTTTGGCGGATAGCATTGGTAAGTAATCATTTTCATCACACAAGACCAAAATTTTGATTTCGTATTCAGGCTTATGTTCTAAAACAAGGTCGACTAAGAACTTTTGAGCACCGCCGTTCTGAGAAAGATCATTAATAATATGTAGAATCTTGGTTTTCATGATTAATTGGTCAGATATTGCTGTTTAAGGTCGGTGATTTCTGCATTTGAGAAAAAGTGCTTCGTCAATTTAGAATTCAGCATTTCTTCAACGTACTCGGGCGTAGGTTGAAATTGCGTTTTGAATTCTTTCATTAGTGGCGAGTACCATTTGTTGTCTGATTGATTTTCATAGACAACATCCACGGGGTAACCTAAAAAGTCTTCAACTGCGGAGTTAGCCTTCGCTAGCTTGTCACTTCGAATGACCAATAGTGAGAAGTTGTTGTTGTGGTATGTTTGATAGCCTACTTCGTGATTAAAAGGTTCGTTAAACACATCAATCCCTGTTAGTTGTTTGATTTCGTTGTCAAACCACTGCAGCGCATATTGATGATTCATGTGCTTATCAAATGCCTCTTGGAGTAACTGCGGGCGTTCAGTACGGATTGCGCTATCATCTTTTAGGTATTTGTCCGCCATCCAAAACGGAAGTGCTTGAAAGAACATTGAAACATTTCGTCCGATCGGTTCACGCACCAGTGAGATAATTCGAACTTTTTTCTTGCGCCTTAACATACGGCTCATCGCTATGCGCTTTAGTCGTCGCTTTAACGCGTTGATCTGAGGTTTATGCAATTGCGCTCTGACAGGGGATATCTGTTTTTTCGCATCGACAGTCATGAGATCGTGCAAGTGAACCGAGTTAGGAATGGAATGCTCTAATGCACTCGAACCTACTTTGCCCATTTGATAGATCAATACCGGTTGTTCTTGGCTTTTCAACGTTTGGTACCAAGATGCGTTTGAGTTAGTAGGCGTATTTCTGGACATAAAGCGTTTCTCCTTCCTTAGTCTTGGCTTGTGTGATTAAGACGCCAAGAGATGGAACTGAGTGTTGTATTTGTTTAGATAACGCAAGGTTAACCAGTGATGATTTTGTCGATTCTGAGCGAATGACGGTAATCAGACCATTGGCATACTGACCAAGAATAAGTGCATCACTCACTGACAGTAGGGGCGGTGTATCGATAATGATCCGGTCATACTTATTTTGAAAATGTTCGAGCAACTTTTTAAAGCGATCAGAAGCTAGCAGTTCCTGTGGGTTTGGCGGAATTAGGCCTGCTGGTAATACATCTAAGTTGGCTTCTTTTATATGTGTAACACAATCTTTGATTGGCGTATCCATAGTCAGGATATGCGTTAAGCCTGGGCTTGATTCAGCAATACCAAACCGTTTTGCGATGGAAGGTCGGCGTAAATCGCAGTCGATGATCAATACCTTTTCCATTTTTGAAAACGACACCGCCATATTGATACTGGTCGATGTTTTTCCTTCTTCTGGAATAGCAGAGGTAAAGGGCAATATCTTTTGCTTCGTGTTGGTTAATCTGAGCAGAAGCGAGGTTCTGACGGAGCGGCAAGCTTCACTAAATAGCTTTTCTTCATCATCTAAATATGCGGTATAACTGACGCCGTTTTTACGCAAATTGCGTTTTTTGACCATAGGAATCACACCTAAACACGTAACACCAAGTTTTTCCTGCACATCGGCTGTGCTTCGGATAACTTCTCGCATCGTTTCTAAGATGATGACCAGAGCGCAAGCAATGGCAAAGCCAAAAAATGTGGCAATCAGTACCAGTTTGATTCGTTGCGGTGCTACCGGAAATAGAGGGATGATGGCTTTGTCAGTAAAACGTGCAGTGACATTTTTGTAGTCGCTGGTGGCGTTGGTCTCTTTCTCACGATTTAAGAACGCTTCATAGAGTGCCTTATTGGATTCAACCTCGCGTTTTAACTGTTCGTAACGCGCTTTTTGTGACCCTAACGATTGGAAATCGGCCTTTTTGTTATCGAGTTCTGCTCTAATCATGTCCTCTTGCGCTTTTGCAGCAAGAAGGTCTTGTTGTTTGCTAAAGGAAATGTCACGAATGAGTTGCTGGGTTCTTGCTTGAATTTCAGCAAGCTGCGCTTTCGCCTGAATCATTCGGTCATGCTTGGGGCCGTAGCGCTGTGCCAGCTCAGAGAGATTTTTGGCTGCTTGGGCTTCCGATAATTTTAGGTCGCGGATCTGCGCTTGATTAGCGAATTCATCAATTGACAGCAAGCTGTCTAAACTTTGTGAAGATTTACGTCTTAACAGTTGGATTAACGTCTGCGCTTCAATGCGCTTATTAACAGCGATATTTAGCTTGCGAGTGAGTTCTTCTAGCTCATTGGCGTAAATTTCATCAATACCGTTTATATCGATCAACCCTTCTTTTAACAAGAACTCTTGCAGCGCTTGCTCAGAGTTACGTAATCGCTCCTCCAATTTTTGTGAGTTATTTGTCAACCAAGTGGCCGCATTTTGTGTAACGACCAATTTGGCTTCAAAATTTGCGTCAATGTAGGCTTGGCCGACCGCGTTAGCGATTGTCGTTGCAAGCTTAGGATCGGTAGAACGAAAGCGAATTCTGACTAATTGGGTGTTACGTACTGGCTCAATATCGAGTTTACTTCTGAAAGCTTGAAGCGCTTGATAATAGGACTCTGAAAACTGGGCAGTTTCTTTTGGGCTTGGTGCCACATTCAGTAGGTCTTGAACAAAAGGGATCGACTTTATTTGGTCGATCTTTTGATTTAATCCACCTGAGCGTGTGAACTCCGGTAGTTGAGTTAGGTTCAGCTCTCTAATGACCTTATCTGCGATATGATTCGATTTTAAAATAGCGATTTGCGTTTGAAAGTACTCTTTTTTTGTCGTGTCGACGCCATATACTTCCTCGATTGAAAGGGCGCTTTTTTGCTCTTCTTGGATGAGTAGCGTTGCTGTAGCTTGGTATATCGATGCTTTGGAGTAGATATACCAAGTACAAGTTAATGAAAACAGAAGCGTGAAAGCTGCGATGCTTAGCCAATTCTTTTTAATCGCTTTAAAGTGATGACCAAAACGAATCAGTTCTACTTTGTTCATCTGGAGATTATTTGGATGAGTCCCGTTCATTTGATTCCCTGTCACTTAAAAGAAGCTCTGGTCAATAAATACAATGTCACCAGGTTCCACGTTGCGGTGCATACTGACCCCTTCCATCGTTTGACCCGTTTTATGTTTGGTGAGGTTAATGCCTTTGCGTGAGGCTCGGTCGGTCAAGCCACCAGCTAAAGCGATGGCCTTTTCGATAGTTAATCCTGGTCGATATTCAAATCCACCTGGTTTCCTGACTTCGCCATTGACATAAAACAGACGAAAGTTATTGATGGTGACCATCACTTTTGGGTTGATGAGATAATCGCCTTTTAAGCCCGTTTCTATTTCGTACTTGAGTTGTTTCGGTGTTTTTTTGATTGCTTTGATTCGGCCAAGGTAGGGGTAATCAAAATAGCCATCTGACGTTATTAGAATATTTTTAATCGTAAGATCTTCTTCACCGTAGACCTGCACGGAAATGGTATCGCCCGTGTCGAGTAAGTAATCTTCCTCGTTTGAGTCAGCGTTGACCAAAGTGCTAAATAGCAACAACGCTACACTCATGAATGTGATGAATGCCTTCATTAATAATCCTTTTTACAGAGAAAACTGTGCGCTTAAAGTCCAAATGTTCTGTTCGAAGCTATAACCTGGTCGGTTAGAGGTTTTATCTTGGTATTGCCAGTCGGCTTGCAGCTGTATCCAGCGTTTAATTTGATAATCGATACCAAAAGATAGGGTGTAGCGATCGTCGTTTCTGGTGATCCCCGTATAGTCATCTTGTTGATAAATAGCACCTAAGCGAGTTGCAAGGTAACTATTCCAATCGTGCTTGAGGTTCAGTCGATAACGAGTTTGTAGGTTGTAATCGCCATCTTGATCTGGGTTAACTGCCGCTTGAGTGGTTTTCACGCTGACTAGAGTTTGTTCTTGAGGCAGCCATTCAAAGCCGATATCCCAACTGAAGCCTTTAAATGTATCTCGTTGAGCGCTGTCAAAATCTTTGATTTGATAACCGAGTCGAGCGATGCCTTTGGTTTTTCCCGTTACTTCCCATTCGGCACCGGTGTAATAGAAACTGGTGCTATTATCTTTGGAAGGCTGCGCAGAATTTCGGTGCTGATAGTCGGTTACTATTTGTTTTGTCCCAACTAACCAATAGGTTCTTGGCGTCGCCCTTAAATAGAATTCCAAGTGTGCATTGGGAGCTCGAAAATCGTTGTATTTTGTTTTAGCGTTTGTGCGCCCAGGCAAGCCGTCACGGTAGTTTTGATAGGTTTTATCACTGTAGCCTAAACCGAATTCGAGTCTGCCTTTTGCACCGTTAGAGCCAAAGACATAATTGGTTTTGATATCGTTACGGTTGAACTCAATTGGTGAGTCTATTGCGCTACCATTACCTTCGGTAATGTCTTCCCCTCTAATTTCATGCTGGGCGCGAAAACGATAATCAACCACTAAACGATGACGATGATTGAACTCAAAAAAGTTGGAAAACTGAAAGGTATGATCGTCGAAGTCGTTGCGGTCATCGGATGAAAAACCTGCTTTCAACTTGTACAAAATATCTGCGCGATAGCGATTCCTTTCTATACGTGCTAATAAGCTTGGCTCTATACCCCAAATATTGACCGATTCTACATTGCCGGATTCCTCCGCTTTGTTGATGTTGTCATCGCCCTCGTAGAAAGTTCTTACGAGGGGAATAAACTCAATGCCAGACTCGGTTTGGTAAGCCATCGGTTCTGCGAGTAAGCCAGTTGAAAACAGACTCAATGCTATTGCCATTGTCAGTTTCTTCATAATCTCAACCTTAGTAAGCGTTAGCACCAGTGAACCCTTTGAAAACGGTCATGAAGATGATTTTGATGTCCATCCAAACAGACCAGTGGTGGATGTAATCCAAATCAAACTCGACTCTCTTTTCCATTTTTTCTAAGGTGTCTGTTTCGCCGCGATAGCCATTAATTTGCGCCCAGCCAGTAATGCCCGGTTTTACTTTGTGACGTAGCATGTAGCGGTCAACAATCTGGCGATACTCTTCATTGTGTGCCACGGCATGAGGACGTGGACCAACAATAGACATGGTCCCTTGCAGTACATTGATAAATTGAGGCAGTTCGTCCAAAGAGGTGCGACGCAGAAAACCACCAAAAGGCGTAATGCGTGGGTCGTTCTTTGTCGCCTGTTTCACGTGAGGGCCTTGATCCATAGTGGTCATTGAACGGAATTTCCATACTTCAATCTTGCGTCCATCGAGGCCGTAACGATGCTGTTTAAAAATGACCGGACCTTTAGAGGTCAGCTTAATGCCAATCGCAATGGTGAGCAGGACTGGAGAGATCAAGGCTAAAATAATGCTCGAAAACAAGATGTCTTCAAACCGTTTTACCCAGGAAGAAATTCCAGCAAATGGTGTATCAAACACGCTGAGCGTTTGAACTTGGCCGATTTGTGCCCAACGAGAATGCAAAAGGTTATAGGTAAAGAAGTCGGGAATCAGATACGTATTTGCGGTGGTGTCTGAGAATTGGTTAAGAAGCGATGCTATACGTTCTTTTGCGTGCATTGGCATTGCGATATAGACATAATCCACTTCCCCTTTTTTGGCTCGCTCAAGAGCGTGGTCAACTGCCCCTTTAATAGGGTAAGCAGAATTTGGCAATCTGTCGGAAGAACGCTCATCGTAAAAGCCATCAAAAAGCACACCGTGTTCAGTGTGGTTTTGAATTTCGTTAGCAAGGGTAATGCCGTCAGGGAAAGATTACGAAACCCCTTGCCCTGCAAGGACTTGCGAAAGGTAGCTGTTGCTACGGTTCGCTTTTTTCTGCTTTCTTTTGATCCCAGCTTTGAAGCTGGTTTCTTCCGTCAGCA